>JAAXHF010000716.1 GCA_012271025.1 Deltaproteobacteria bacterium
TTGGTTATGAGTCCGGACCCTAAGCCAGACCATCCATTATGAAGCCCTTTTTTTCAGAGGTGAGCGCAGCTGATATCCTGCACGAAAAAAATCGTGCCCGTGAGCTGCGCCGCTCTGAATGGTGGAAACGTCGGCGGGCGGCTGGCCTGTGTCACTACTGTCACGAGCGCTTCCCGCCCGCCGAGTTGACCATGGATCATCTCATCCCTCTGGTGCGGGGTGGAAGATCGACCAAGGGCAATATTGTTCCGGCCTGCAAAGCGTGTAACAGCAAGAAGCAATACGCCCTGCCGTGGGAGTGGGAGGCGGACAGGGCAGGCTAGGGCGCTGTTACGACTTAATCCAGTCGATAATGTAGTCGTCAAGGCGGTCGAGCGGAACCAGCTTTTCTGACACGACGCTGCCGCGAACCGAAATCCCAGCCTGATGAACCGTTTCCGGGTTCCCTGACACGAGCGGATGCCACCAAGCCAAGCCTCTTCCCTCGTGCAGCCGCCGGTAGGCGCACGTCCGTGGCAACCAGCGGGTCTGACCCACCGTCTGCGGGCTGAGGATGCGACAGTCCGGCACCCAGCGCTGCCGCTCGGCATAGTTGGCACACCGACAGGTGTGGGGGTTGAGGAGGTGGCAGGCCACGTTGGTGTACACCACGCTGTCCTCGTCCTCAAACTTATGCAGACAGCAGCGTCCACACCCGTCACACAGCGATTCCCACTCGGCCTTGCTCATCTCGGCCAAAGACTTGGTTTCCCAAAACGGTTTTGTGTCTGACATACGCCTATCTTGTCTCCTCGCGTGCTCAGCTGACCGTGATCACGACCCGTCCCTCAGTAACCGTTACCGGATAGGTTCGAACCGGTCTGCGGGTCGGACCACCCACGGCCTGACCGGTTTCCAGACTGAAACGTGCCCGATGCGTCCGGCAGGTCACCACCGTCCCCGAGACCGTTCCGCCGGCCAGGGGAGAGCGGTTATGCGAGCAGCTATTCTCGATCACAAACACCCGCTCGCCCAGATGGAAAACGGCCAGCCGTCTGCCCCCGACGCTCAGCGGTGTGCCCTGCCCGTCCGGGAAGGCGGCCAGGGGAAACGTATAACTGCGGGATGGCTGGGGCGTGGGCGTCCGCCCGCCGAGCCAGGCCGCCAACTTTTGCCACACCCCTCGCATGCCGACCGTTTACTCCATCGGGAAACCGTACAGCTTGGCCGTGTTGTCGTGGACAATCTTGCGGGTGTCGGCGTCTGGAATCGAGGCGAAGTTGTCGGCCACCTGTTTGCGGGAGAACGGCCATACCCCTTCGGTGTGCGGATAATCCGAACCCCACATGATGTTCTCCACACCCATCAGCTCCCTGGTCAAGACGCCGGCCCGGTCGTCTTCGAAGGTGGCGTAGAACTGGCGATGAAAATAGGTGCTGGGCGGTTCGGGCAGGCGGGGTTCCATCCAGCCCTTGTGGTCCTGCCACCAGTGGTCCATGAAGCCGAGAGCAGCCCCGATCCAGCCAATGCCGCTTTCGACCAACGCCCATTTGAGCTTGGGAAAGCGGACCGGCGCGCCACCCCAGATCAGGTGTTGCAGGGTGTCGTTCATCTCAAACTTGACGATGCCGATGATAATCCCACCCGCGCCCGGACCGTGGGCGCGACCGAACGGATCACGGCCGCCGATATGGATGCTGGCAATCAGCCCCATGTCTTGCATGGCCGCCCACAGCGGATCCCAGTCGGGCAGATTATACGGGCGGTCATCGACCCAGGCGGGCAACATCACGCTGACCAGACCCAGCTCGGCACACCGCTCGGTTTCTTCGACCGCCCGCTCAACCGGACCCCGACACGGAATCATGCCCACGCCCTTCAGACGATCAGGGTAGGGCTGACAGAACTCGGCCAGCCAGTCGTTATAGGCGCGACAGCAGGCGTACAGGTATTCGGCGTCGGGTGCCCGGACCAGGGTCAGCCCGACTCCCGGGTAGATGACCTCTCCAGACACACCGTCCAGATCCTGGTCCTTGAGGCGCTCGTCCGGGTCCCAGCAGCCGGGTCGGTTTTCTGAATGCCTGAACCCCTTTGGTTTGGGGATATCCAGACCCTGGGCCTTGAGATCGGCCATCGGACCCTCAAAGGCCAGCGGACGTGGGCGAAGCCCGTCGATGACGATGTAGTCGCCGGTTTCATCCAGCGCCTCAATACGGGGGGCTTTGTCGCGCCACTTTGTGTCCATGCGGGTGAGCCACAGGTCGGCGGGTTCGACGATGTGGGAGTCGGAAGACAGCAAGCGTTGGGTGTATTCTGCGGTCATTGGGCCTCCTGGCAAAATAGGGTGAGACGGACGGCAGCCGGGTTACTGGCTGAGCGCGATCTTGTTACACGTACAGGTGCCGATCTGGTGCAGCTCAATCACATTGCCGCACGGATCCCGGACAAATACCTGATCGGAGTTCTGGCCAACCAGACCCTGGATACTCCAGTACCAGATGCCACGTTCGTCCAGTTCTTTGCGGGCCGCCTGAATGTCTTCGACGGCCAGGGCGACGTGCGGCAGGGTCGGGTCTTCTTTTTCGCTCTTTGCCATGGGCGATTTTCCAGTCGCACCCATCAGATGGATCTGGGTTGTCCGTTCTCCCTCGCCCACATACATCCAGAAACCGGGGATGGTGGGAATAGTGGGCCGAGCCGGGTCGGTAGACAGGCCCAGCACATCGGAGTAGAAGCCGCGGGCCTGTTCGACTTCATCCGGTGTGGTGCCAATCCGAATCCCGTGATGGTGTAGTTCAACAACCTTAATCGGCATAGTCTGTCCTCCTTATCTCAACGCTGAGCACGGCTTGGGCGGTCTGGTGTGGGGTATAGCACGAGACGGCCAGCTCGGAGAAGGGCACCGTCGGACTAGATCACAGCACAACCGGACTCACCCCTTACGAGGTGGCAGGTTTTTCCCAGGTCTCCAGCCTCACACTCCCCCGATAGGGCGGTGCATAGTGCTGAACGACGACATAGCTCTCAAAAATCCCGGTTATACAGATAGCGTCTCCCACTCCATACTCGCGGGTCAGCTCTGGAGAGTCGCTTCTTCCTTCCAAAGACCAGCCGAGGGGTTCTTCCTCATATGTCTCTTCTAAGTTGAGGGTCACGCTTGAGCCTGCCTCCGTGCTTTGGGCCGCGCTAATCGTGCCGCAGTAGGTGATGGTCTTGTTCTCCAGACGTGGCCAAGTGCGCTCTTGAAACTGAAACGGACCGTGCTGCTCCATCTCGGCAAGCCTCTGAAGCAGTTCCTCTTCACTGAGTGGTGATGGTGAGGAACAGCCCATCAGCAGAAAGCAGATCGAGACACTCGTCAGAATACTCACCAGACTCACACTTTTCATTGTCCGTAGTCCTTTGCTGGCAGGGTGCCTCTCCTTCGTCTGCGATGTCTGGCCTCTGCTATAGCACGAGGCGACTGGCCGCGAGAAGGGCGCCCGGTACAGACGCAGCCTTAATCGGAAACACAGACGATGCTGGCGTCAGATATAGAGGCGCTGCCGAGGACTGAGGGACGGTGACTCCCGGGCTGTCCGTGGCGAGCCGCCCGGTGGGTTCGGGAGGTCTTTGCCGCCGTGCGGTCAGGGTTTGATCCGCAGCCCGTTTAACCACTCCAGCAGAGCATGCTCAATTTCTTCTTGGGCTGTCTCTTTATCGTCCGCTCGGGCGATGTACACAGCTCCTTGGATGAAGCTCCCGAAAATCAGTTGGCTCAGCGGTTCAATCGGTTGCTCTGCAATATAGCCCAAGTGCATCAGCAGCTGCGTCTGCTGCTGAATGAGGCCCAGCCCTACCGGGGCGGGCGGGTCTGCGGCGAGGATGACTGGCCCATCAGTATACAGAATGCGCCGAATGTCTGGAGTACTACACAAAGTGAGAAAGGCGCGGGAGCCAACCATCGCCCTCGGCCTTCGCCATGATCTGAGCAATTGTTTCGATCAGAGACTCGTCGGTCTCGCGATGAACAGCCCGGAAGAGACCGGCTTTGTCTTTGAAGTGGTAATACAGCGCGCCTCTGGTCACTCTGGCCCGTTCCACAATGGCTTCGGTCGGTGTGTGGGCATACCCCCGCTCGGTAAACAGCTCACGGGCAGCGGCGATCAGGGCGGCTCGTGTCTCCTCTGATCGTTCGGCATTTGTGCGCCTGGTGTGCATCTATACCTCTCTTCAGATACAGAGCAGACTGTTTCGGCGTCTTGCTCTCTTTCAGGGAGCGTGTGTGAGACGATCTGTCACTGTTCTGAGCCTTTACTGCTCCCTGAAGCCGGGCATGATTTCCTTGGCAAAAATCCGTACCCCATCTCTATCGTACAGCCCTGGGCGGCGCAGGTTGATAATGAAATGGGTCACCCCCACATCGATATAGGTCTGGATCTGGTGCCGGATTTCCTCCGGCGTTCCGGCCAGTACTGTCTTGCGGGCCTGCTCAACGGGGATGTTTCTCAGCTCGGCAATGCGTTCCAACAGGGTGTGGACTTCGGCCGGATCAGTGCGGATGTAGACCGGGGTGAGGATGGAGCGTTCGATCTCGGTGCAGTCGCGCTGGATGTCCTGGCACAGGCGCTCCAGGACTCGGCTTTTCTCCCGGATGCGGTCTGGGCTGAGCATCGGGATATTCCACATGCTGGCGTATCTGGCCACCAGCGGCAGGGTGCGTTTTTCGCCGATGCCGCCGATCAAGATCGGGGGGTGGGGCTGCTGGACCGGCTTGGGCTCAAACGGCGCATCAACCAGGCTGTAATACGTCCCGCTGAAAGACGCGGTCGGGTCGGCGCTCCATAACGCGGTGATCAGCTGCAGGGCTTCGTCCAGTCGCTGGCTGCGTTCTCTGATTTTCGGGAAGGGTACGCCAAAGGCCGCGTGTTCGCGTTCAAACCAGCCAAAGCCGACGCCCAGAATGAGCCGGCCCTGGCTCAGGTGATCGACGGTGGTCGCCATCTTGGCCAGGACCGAGGGGTGGCGGAAGGTATTGCTGGACACCATGGTGCCGATCCGAACCCGGGACGTGACGCCTGCCATGGCTGCCAGCAGCGTCCAGGCCTCCAGGTTGACCTTGTCCGGGGGGCCGAAGCTGGGCAGCAGGTGGTCGTTGGTCCACAGGGTGTCAAAGCCGAGCGCCTCGGCCTCCTGCCAGACGGCTTTGAGTTCCTGAACGGTGGTCTGTTGTTGGGCGACTTGCAACCCAAACCGAATCGGCTTGGCAGCCTGCTGGGTGGCGGAGCAGACCGTGACGGACACGAGTACGATCAGCACGGCTGACAGGATGCACTTCATCGGAGTCCTTTCCGTGGGGCGCCTAAGCTCCAGCAGCCGCTTGGCCCGTCTCGTCCACCTCTTCGACCTCAAAACCGGCCCGTTCAATAAGACTGCGGGCCGCCTCGGCCTGCTGGCCCGGGGTTGTCAGATAGCCCTCGACAAAGAGCGAGTTGGCCGGGTACAGCGCCAGCCCCGACCAGTCGCCCAGATAGATCTCACGCCCGGCGGCCATCCGAATCTCGCTCCGGGGGTTCAGAAAGCGCAGTAGACACAGGGTTTTCAGACCCTTGACGGGATCGGCACGCCGTTCGCCGAGCGGGGTGCCGGCAATCGGATACAGGAAGTTGACCGGAATCGAGTCAATGCCCAGCTCGCGGGTGGCGTAGGCCAAGTCCACAATATCCTCATCGCTCTCGCCCATACCGATGATGCCTCCGGAGCAGCTCGACAAGCCGGCCCGCTTAACGTTTTTGACCGTCTCGACCCGGTCGTCGTAGGTGTGGGTGGTGCAGATCTGGGGATAAAAGCGCCGGCTGGTATTCAGGTTATGGTTGACCCAGCCCACCCCGGCCTGTTTCAGCTCGGCAGCCTGGCTGTGGTCCATCAGGCCCAGCGAGACACAGATCTCAAGCTGGGGAAACTCGGCCTTGATCGCCCGCACTGCCCGGCTCATATGCGCAATCTCGCGTGTCTGTGGTCCGCGCCCGCTGGCGACCATGCAGTAACGCCGGGCGCCGGCGGCCACGGCTTTGCGTGCCCCGGCCAGCAGTTGGTCCTGGGGCAGCAGGCGGTATTTCTGAATCGGGGCGGTCGAGATTTTTGACTGGGAACAGTAGTGGCAGTCCTCCGGACACAGACCGCTCTGGGCATTCTGCAAGACACACACTTTGACCTTCCGACCAAACGTCCGGCTGCGGACGCTAAAGGCCGCGTCGAGAAGCTCCCGTAGCTCGGTGTCGGGGGTCTGGAGCACGCCAAAGGCGTCGGCGCGGGACAGCGCCTCGCCCGCCAGTGATGCACGGGCCAGGGCGGACATGTCGGTCATCTTCATACTCCTTCCACGGGTCTGCTGTATCCCAACAACCGCTGCACATCAATCGCGGCGTCGAACTGCTGGCCGAGCAGGGCGCGGTCTGCCGCTATATCGTTATGCAGCGGCACAAAGGGCAGCTGACCCAGACACGGCACGTCGGTCAGCCCGGCCAAGGTCTGAGCATTGGTTTGAATGGCGAGGTCCGAGTCGGGACTGGGATGGTTGAGGATATAGCCCAGCAGGGGCAGGCCACGCGCCTGGGCACACTCGAACGTCAGCAGGGCGTGGTTCAGCGCGCCGAGCTTTGAGCCAACCACCACCACGACCGGGAGCCGCAGTTCGACCGCCAGGTCGGCAAACGCATAGCGGCCGTGCAGGGGCACCAGCAGGCCGCCCGCGCCCTCGACAATCACCACGTCATGGCTGGCCGCCTGCCGCCGAAAGTGTTCAGCAATCCGGCCGCTGTCAATCCGCCTGCCGGCCAGTTCTGCGGCGACACTCGGTGCCAGGGGCGGAGCAAAGCGGTAGGGGCAGAGTTCCTCGAGCGGCAACGAGGAGCGGGCGAAGGCGGCCAGTCGAGCGGCGTCCTGGGGGTAGAGGCCACCCCGCCGCTGGGGACAGCCGGTTTCGGCCGGCTTGAGCACGCCGACCCGTTTGCCCCGCGCGGTCAGGGCTGCGGCCAGGCCACAGCCGACCACGGTTTTGCCGACCCCTGTATCGGTGCCGGTAATCAACACGCCGGTTGCGTCGCGCCTGTCCATTGCTCCTCAGCGCCCCTCGGCTGTCACCGTCTGGATGGCCTCATAGGTGACGTCCAACAGCCGCGTCAGCTCGGACTCGGTGATGCTGAGCGGCGGCATGAGGATGATCACCCCGCCCAGCGGACGGATAATCACCCCGCGTTTGCGAGCCTCGGTAATAACTCCGATGCCGATTTTTTCGTGCGGCTCATAGGCGATGCCTTGCTGCGGGTCGCGCATCAGCTCGATCCCGACCATCATGCCCCACTGCCGGATATCGGCCACGTGGGCGAGGGCGGCAAACTCGGTCCGCAGGCGCTGGTGAAGCTGGACGATACGCGGAGCGACTCTGTCCAACACCCGGTCGTGCTCGAAGATGTCCAGGCTGGCCAGGGCGGCCGCGCAGGCGAGCGGATTGCCGGTGTAGGTATGGCCGTGAAAAAAGGTTTTGAATGCATCGTAAGGCGCCAGAAAGGCTGAAAAAATCTCCTCCGAGTTGAGGGTCGCGGCCAGGGGCAGATAGCCGCCGGTCAGGCCCTTGGCTACACACAGCAGATCAGGCTCAACCGCAGCGTGCTCACAGGCGAACATCCTGCCCGTGCGACCAAAGCCGGTCGCCACCTCGTCACAGATGAGCAGGATCTCATAGCGCGTAGCCAGCTCCCGCAGGGTTTGCAGATAGGCGACCGGATGGGCCCACATGCCGGCCGCGCCCTGCATCAGCGGTTCGACGATCAGGGCGGCGATCTCGGGGTGATGAGCGTCCAGTATCCGCTGAGCCTCCTCCTGGGCGGCGGCCAGAGCCTCAGCCTCGGACAGGCCGTGATAGAAGCGGAACACGTGGGGTGGTGACAGGCGAAAGGTGTCCGGCAGGATGGGTCGATAGTAGTGGTGGAACAGTTCCGAGTAGCCGACCCCGACCGCCCCCAGCGTGTCGCCGTGGTAGGCCTCGACGAGCGAAGCAAATTTCACTTTTTGGGGCTGACGCTTCAGCTGCCAGTACTGGTAGGCGATTTTCAGAGCAATCTCTACCGCGGTGGCCCCGGCGTCCGAATAAAACACCCGGCTCAGCCGCGCCGGGGTAATCTCGACCAGCCTTTTGGCCAGAACGGTGGCCGGAATATTCGACAGGCCCAGCATGGTCGAGTGGGCGATCTGGTCGAGCTGTTCGCTAATCGCGGCGTTCAGCTCCGGCCGGGTATGGCCGTGCGTATTGCACCACAGCGAGGACACGCCGTCCAAATACCGCCGGCCCTGGACATCGATCAGATAGTTGCCCTGGCCCCGTGCGATGACGACCGGCTCCTCGTCCAGCCAATCCTGCATCTGGGTAAATGGATGCCACACATAGGCGTGGTCCCAGGCTTTCAGGTCTGCGTATGAGGGCGTCTTCATGCCAGCACCCCGACTTCCTTCCCGGCTGCGGCAAACGCCTCAACGGCGTCTTGCATATCCTGCCGGGTATGGGTCGCCATCGGGGTGACCCGAATCCGCGAGGTGCCGACCGGAACGGTTGGCGGGCGGATGCCCTGGGCAAAAATCCCGCGTTCGAGCAGGGCCGCAGCCAGGGCCATGGTCTGGCCCGCATCGCCGATAATCAGCGGCAGAATCTGCGAGCGAGTCTGGCTCAGGCTATAACCCAGGCCGGCCAGCTGCTCGGCCAGAAAGGCGGTATTGTCCCACAGCTGACGCCGCCGCTGGGGTTCCTGGGCGACAATATCCAGAGCGGCAACGGCCGTGGCCGCGACCGACGGCGGCAGCGCGGTGGTATACACAAAACTCCGCGCCCGGTTCACCAGCCAGTCAATCAGTTGACGGCTGCCGGCCACATACGCCCCAAAGCCGCCCAGCGCCTTGCCCAGCGTGCCCATCTGGATCTCGATGGCCGCGCTCAGCCCCAACTCCTCAACCACACCGCCCCCGTGCGGACCAAAGACGCCGGTGGCGTGAGCCTCATCAACCATCAGCCAGGCGTCGTAACGGCGGGCCAGCCGGCTCAGCTCGGCCAGGGGAGCGATATCGCCGTCCATGCTGAACACCGAGTCGGTCACAATCAGGCGCTGGCCGGTGCCCGAGCACGAGGCCAGCAGTTCGGCCACGTGATCCACATCGTTGTGGCGAAAGACGAGCGTTGAGGCGCGTGACAGCCGACAGCCGTCAATGATGCTGGCGTGGTTGAGGGCATCGCTCAGAATCGTATCGCCGGGCTCCATCAGGGCCGACAGGGTGCCGACATTGGCCTGATAGCCGGTCGGAAAGACCAGCGCTGCCTGGGTGTGTTTGAGGCACGCCAGGCGGGCTTCCAACTCGTGGTGGAGTTCCATGCTGCCGGAGATCAGACGCGAGGCGCCGGCTCCACAGCCACAGCGTTCAAGGGCGGCCTGGGCCGCCTGGGTGAGCGCCGGATGGTTGGCCAGACCCAGGTAGTTGTTGGACGACAGCATCAGGACCTCACGTCCGTCAAGCCTGACCCGGCCGGCCTGGGCACCCTCGACCAGGCGCAGTCGGCGGGACAGGCCGCGCTGTTCCAACTCGGCCAAACGGTCTGCCAGAATGTCTGTCAGCATCAGCGTGTCTCTTCGGCCGTGTGAATCACGCCCTGTCTGAGCAGGGCGTCGATGGTGTCCTGGCTATAGCCGGCCAGCTCCCGCAGCACTTCGGTCGTATGCTGCCCCAGCATGGGGGCGACATACGGCAGGACGGCCGGCGTGCGCGAGAACCTGGTCAGAATGCCGGTCTGCCGCACCTCTCCCCACTGGGGATGGGTGTGGGTCGCGATGAGATCGTTGGCCGCCACATGCGCGTCGTCAAACAGCTCCGGCAGGGGCAGGACAGGGGCGCAGGGCACCCCGGACCGGTCCAGGGTCGCTAGCCAGTCCTGGGTCGTGGCGTGGCCAAAGCAGGCCGTCAGCGCCTGGCCCAGCGGGCTGTCCACGCCGGCCTGTCTGGCCTGGCTGAACGGCTGCTGACTCAACTCTGGGCGGCCCACGACTGCGCCCAGCGCCTGCCACTGGTCCTCATTCGTCACGGCCAGAAAGAGGGAGCTGTCGGCGGTCGGATAGATACGGTACAGAGCGCCCGTGCCCCACAGGTCGGGCCCACCGTTTTCCATGTCTGGACGGCCGTCATAAAAAATGAAATTGCCGGCCTGGACGGCCATGGCGGCGCTGGTCAGCGAGGTTTCAATATGCTGCCCCAGCCCGGTCTTGTGGCGGGCGTACAGGGCCGCGCTCACCCCGTAGGTGGTCAGCAGCGCGGCCGCATAGTCGCACACCCCACAGGTCAGATAAAACGGTGGCTGGCCGTGGCCGCCCTGGGCGCGCATGATGCCCGAGCGGGCCTGCAACAGCGGGTCAAAGCCGGGATAGTCGTGGTCCGGCCCGCTGGAGCCAAAGGCCGTGACCGTGGCATAGATCAGCCGCGGGTTCAGAGCCGACAGGGTGTCGTAATCAATGCCGTAGCGCCGGGTTGCGCCCGGCCGCAGATTTTCCACCACCACATCGGCCTTGCGCACCAGATCGTGCACCACCTGTTTGCCCTGGGGGCTGTTCAGATTGACCGACAGGCCGCGCTTGCCCTGGTTCCAGCCCAGAAAACCAAAGCCAAAGGCGCGGAATGCGTCCCCGCTCAGCGACTCGACCTTGATGACTGTGGCGCCGAGCTGGGCCAGCATCATGGGGCCGAGCGTGCCCGCGATATAGCTGGCGAAGTCGAGCACCACCACCCCCTGAAGCGGAGTCCCGCCTGCCGACGGGGCCTCTTTCCGCCGTTCATCATTCTGCATTCTGCGTTCTACATTCTTCTTCACCGCTTCGGTGTGCTGGCCCAGCAGCGGAGCCGGACCCTGGATCGCTCCCGGAGTGCGGGACAGCTGGACCGGGACGCCCATCTGGACAGTGTGGCCCAGCTGCGGGTCGTCAACCTCCACCCGCAGCCGGTTATGCCTCACCTGCGAGAACTCCATGAACTCCTGACGGCTGGTGACCGGCGCGCAGGGAACGTCGTTGGTACGCAGGATGTCCAGCCACTCGGCCCGAGGTCTGGTCCGCATGATGGCGCCGATCCGGTCCGCCAGCTCCTGGCGATCTTCGGCCGCAATGCCCCACGGGGCTCTTTCATAGCGCGGGTCCGACAGCCATTCGGTCTGGTCCAAGGCCAGGCAGAACTTGTTCCAGAAGGTCGGGTTGCCGCAGGCCACAAACAGCCAGTCGTCCCGGGCCTGAAACAGGCGGTAGACCGGAATCGGCCCCAGGGGGTCGAGCTGACCGCTGAACAGGCGCAGGATGTCGGGGTGGTACAGGATCGTCCCGGTGTTCATGGCAAACGCGCCGGCCAGCCACGACACTTCGAGCCGCTGGCCCAGGCTGCTGATCTCGCGCTCGAACAGAGCGGCGGCGATAGACCCGCTGGCCACAAACGCTGCGCCATAGCTGGCAATCGGAATGACCAGGTAGACGCCCCCGGCCCGGTGCGACCACTGGCTGCCCAGCAGCCCGCTCAGCGCGGCGACCAGGGTGTCGTCCGGGAAGCGCGTGGCGTGCGGGCCGGTCGTGCCAAAGGCCGGCAGGTGGCAGCCGATCAGACCCGGATTGGTGTCGGCCAGACTGTCGTAGCCCAGCCGCGCTTCGTCTTCACTGCCCGGTTGAAAATCGGTCAGGACAACATCCGCCCCGGCCACCAGCCGTCGGATGAGGGCCAGCCCCTCGGCCGTGGCCGCATCGGCCACCACGCTCTGTTTGCTACGGTTCCACACGTGAAAACCGGGCGTACCCCGCGCCGCATCGCCCTGGGGCGGCTCGATCTTGACTACCTGCGCGCCTTGCTCGGCGAGCAGCATCCCGGTATACGGACCAGCAATGCCTTGTGTCAGATCAATGATCCGAATGCCATCCAGCGCGCCAGCCATGGTGTCCTCCTGGAATGTGGTTCATCCTGACCTGATGGATAAAGAAGAGAGGATGAACCACACTCTCAACCCCCAACGTCGTCTGAGGGTGTACTATGCTGTCTCCTGTTGAAAAACTCAACCAAGCCCTGCGTGACAACCGGCCCGAGGACTACCTCTCGACCCTGCACCGCGAACTCGGTCTGCGGGCTCTGGCCTTTCGCCCCGGCGAATCCGTCTGGGAGTGGGAGGCGAGCCAGGAGCGTGTGCTCAACCCGTTTGGCTATGTCGCGGGCGGCTACCTGGCCGTGTTTGCCGACGAACTCATGGCCAGCGCAATCGGCTCGGTGCTGGACACGGGTGAGCTGGCCACCACCGCCGAACTCAAGATCAGCTTCCTGAAGCCGGTGGCCAAGGGCCTGCTGCGGGGCCAGGGCAAGGTGTTGCGCAAGGGCCGGCGGGTGGCCTTTGTAGAGGCCCGGATCACCAACGCCAAAGACGATCTGGTCGGGCTGGTGACCAGCACCTGGACAGTGGTGGCGAGTTAGCGGGGGCGACCGGGCCGGCGCGGCGCCTTAGCGATGCGTGCTGGCGCCCTGCCTGATTATGATCCGTACTGGACCGGTAGCTCTTTTTGTCGGAGACTTTGCCGTGCAGCATTCCAAAAGACAACGCGTCTGGACTGTGGCCGAGGCCAAGGCCCGCCTCTCAGAAATCTTGCGGCTGGCCGAAGCAGAGGGGCCTCAGACGATAGGGACCCGCCGACCGTTCATCGTCGTACCCGCCGAGGCGTGGTACGCGAAAACCTCACCCCGCAAACCCCTGGGCCGGTGGCTGATAGACAACATGCCGCGCGGGATTGATCTTGAGATTCCCAGCCGCCACGAGCCCGAAGGTGCAGTCCCGTTTCGTGTGTCTTTGAGTCGTCCCCGACGGTCTTGAACTATTCATCTGGCTGAGTAAACCGTCGAGTTCTATCCGTCCCTGGACCTGAGAACTGGCCCGCTGTCTGCTGGAGAAGGCTAAGACCCTGCTCATCGCTCAGGCGGCCTGAGCCGATGCTGCAAGACGGCCGTCTTAGTCTGCGAACCGGGGCATGACTTTCTCGGCGAACAGTTCGAGCGAGGTCATGATCTGGTCGCGGTCATGAATCCCCTGTGGCAGCAGGAAGAAACACTCTTTGATCTGAATCTTGCTGCTGGCCTCTTCCAGCCGCCGACACAGGGCGTCCGGGTCGCCGACCAGCAGCTCGGGGTGGCCTTGGCCGAAGGGCAGAAACCATTTATCCCACATCCACAGCGGGTCCTTGAGCCAGTCCTGGGCGACCGCCCGGTCTTTGTGGCAGATCAGCATGCCGCCCCAGGCCGCCTCGTCGCCCGGTTCGATACTGCGCCCGTGTTTGAGCGCCTCGTCGTGATAGCCCGACCACAGGCGTTTGCAGAAGTCGAGGTCCGAGGCCAGCACGATCGGCTTGCCACCGTACTTGGCCCAGAACAGTGCGGTTCGCATGCTGTGGGTAAAGCCGCCGTACAGCGGCGGGTGGGGCTGCTGGTAGGGTTTGGGGGCGATGCCGATCTCGCGAATCCGCATGTCGGCGTCAACCCCCTGGCCGTACTCGGTGTAGGACGACTGAGGGTGAGGGTTAATGAAGTCGTCGGGCGGGATGGTCCAGTACTTGCCCTTGTAGCTGAAGGTGTCGTGCTGCCAGGCCTTGAGCACGATCTCGACAAACTCGGTGAAATACTCGCGGTTCATGGCGTCGTCGGGGCTGTTGCGGTTCCAGTCGCCGACCGCGTTCAGATCCGGCCGAATCCGGTAGTTGTGAACCCAGCGAGCCTGATAGCCCCGCACCAGCCCCACGCCCAGCCGGCCCTTGAGCATGTGGTCGAGGGTGGCGATGTACTCGGCCGTCCGGACCGGATTATGGGTCGGCGCTACCCAGCCAATCATGTTGACCTGGAGCCGCCGGCTGTGCTGGCCGATCCACATCGACAGCAGACCGGGTTCGTTGCTGGCCTCAAAGCCTTCGATCTGGAGGTGGTGTTCGGGGTGGCTGAAGCCCGCATAGCCGGCCTCGTCGGCAAAGCTGACGTACTCGGCCACCTCGTCGAGCATGCGTTGGTAGAGTTCCGGGCGCTTGCCGGCCATGCCCGCTTCAAGCTCGTGCCGCCGACCGAGTGTCGCGTAGATGAACAGGTGAAACTTCATAGTCACTCCTTACACAGGGGATCGCACAGGACGTGCGAGTAGGGGTGGAGTCAGGCGGTTGGCACGCTGACCCGGACTTCGGTGCCCCGGTCCCGGGCGCTCAAGACCTGCAGAGTCCCACCACAGGCTTCGGCCCGCTCGCGCATGTAGAGCAGGCTGTACTGACCGTGCGGATACTGCTCGAGATGGGCGCCGTGACCGTCGTCCTTGATCAGCAGCGACACCCCTTTGTGCTCCTGGACGACAGCGATCTCGACGTGCGCGGCGTTGGCGTGCCTGCCGATGTGCTCAAGCGCTTCCTGGGTAATCCGAAACAGGCTGAGGGTGGCGGCGGACGGCAGGGGCAAGACCACGTCGTCAGCCTGAACGGTGACCCGAAACAGGGACTTCCGGCGCAGCTTGTTCACATACTCTTGAAGCGCCGCCACAAAGCCGAAATCGTCCAGCGTGGCTGGCCGCAACTCGTCCATCAGGCTCCGCACCGCAGCCGCCATGGCGTCCAGCTCAGCGACCAGGCGCTGGATCTGTTCCTCGGCCTCGGGCACCCGCTGGAGAAACAGGTCTTTGCTGCGCCGAAAGTCCTGGAGGACGCTGAACAGCTTCTCGCCGAGCTGGGCCTGCCACTCCTCAACCAGACGCTTGCGTTCCTCTTCCCGGGTGCCGATGACCGTATGGAGCAATTCCCGTAACTGCCGGGTTTCTCTTTCGATCCCCTCGTACAGCTGGGCGTTTTCAATGGCCAGGGCGGTGTGCTGGGCCACGTTGGTCAGCAGCCCGACCGTCTCGGCCGGAAAGCCTTCGGCCGGGTGCCGATCAGCCACCAGCAGGCAGGCCACAGGCTGCGGATAGTCTGGCTGCATGACCGGGGTGATAAACAGGTTGTGCTCGGCGATATCGTGCAGGGCGTCGGGTCGCAGCCAAGTTTGCAGGGCATCCGGCGTGTCCAACACCAGCGTGCCTCGGTCGCACACCTGGCGCAGCAGGCCACCTTCGGCCAGGCTGGCGGCCAGCGCCGTGGAGGCGGGCACCGGAAAACTGCCGGCGACCGCGATGCGTTCGGCCTGTCCACTGCGACGGTCGAGCAGAATCAGCCCCACGCCCTCACAGGCCAGCAGACGCTCCAGCGTGTCAACCAGCTGCTGCATGACCGTGTCAACATCCAGGCTGCCGAGCGCGCGGTTGACGCTCCACAGCTGTTCGGTAGCTTGGATCGATGCTTGCCTATGGGTCGGCTGAGCGGCGGCGGATGGCTGAGTCGGGAACAGCACAGCGCCGACCCCGCCGGCCAGGAAGAGAGAGGCGATCTGGGAGTAGGGAGCGATACCGGTGCCGGTACCGGACAGCAGAGCGAATAATTCCAGGCAGAACAGCGCCTGGAGGGCGGCCATGATCAGCCCGGCGGCCCAGCCAAAGCGGATGCCGACCGCCAGGCTGATGATATAGAAATAGGCCAACGCCGGGCTGTCGATTCCACCGCTCACCCCGCACATCAGGCTCACCAGGGCGGTATCGAGGAGCGGAACCGGCACGACCAGCGGCCGACCTCGGTGCAGGCGGTAGACCACGTAGTGGCAGAAGCCGCAGTAGACCAGACCCAGACCAAAGACGATACCTGCCACAGGTTGCAGTGCGGCAGCGTCCGGGGCCGATGCGAGCAGCCACCAGACCAGAACCCCGAGCCAGCGCAGGCGGGTCCAGACCTTTTCTTGATGGATAAGAGGGATGGATGTGTCGGAGCGATACGCCCCCCAGAAGGCGGACTGCAAGGCTGAAGGCAAGGTCTTCATAGCGTACAAGCGCCCTCTTTCTTACTCTCTGTGCGTGCCCCTTGTCTAGGGGCGTGGCGGAGTTGGGAGACGCTATTTTTTTTGAGCGGGGTAGGCTATAGGAACCGGGCGGCTGAAGGTCGGAAAGGAGAAGAGCTATGCTGATGATGCTGAAAGCGCATATTGCGAAACCTGCTGACGCCTCAAATAAAGAGTTCTACAGTGTCTGGCTCAAGGAAGCCGAGGCGGCTTTGGCGGCCAAGGAAGCCGGGATGATCCAAGCCATATGGAAAGTCGCCGGGAAACCGGAGGTGATTGCGATTCTGGATGTCGAGTCAGGGGACGTGCTCGACCGCGCGATCCAGGGCCTGCCGCTGTGGAAGCTGGGCTACGCCCATATTGTGAAAGACCTGGAATTTATCGCCCTGCGTCCGTATGAGAACTGGGCCGAGGATTTACAGACCTTGGCCCAGGGCTAGCGTGCCCGCCGGATCCCGGCAGTGATCGCGTGACGGGAGTGGCGGCGCCCGGATTATCCCCTGACCTCCACCCCGGCCAGGCGTTCCAGGACTTTGACCAGAGCTTGGGTTCCCTCATCGCCGGCCCCCAGCGTCTCCAGGGCGTGAAAGAGGGTGTGGACCAGGCTGGTGGCGGGCAGGGCCAGGTGCAGGTGTTCAGCCTCCTGGAGGACGAGCCGTAAATCCTTCTGCTGGAGCCTGACCATAAAGCCCGGCGCAAAATCCCATTCAAGCACACGCGGAGCGAGGTTCGACAATTGCCACGAGCCTGCGGCCCCGCCGCTGATCGCCTGTTGCATTTTCTCCAGATTCAGACCGGCCTTGGCGCCGAACACGAGCGCCTCGCCCATGGCCAGGTTTGTCACCGCCACCGCGATCTGATTGCACAGCTTGGTCAGCTGTCCCGTCCCGCTGGGGCCCATATGGGTGATATTGGCGCCCATTGCCTCAAAGAGCGGCAGGCAGCGCGTAAAAACCTCTTGCTTACCCCCGACCATGATCGACAGCGTCCCGGCGATCGCGCCGCCCTCTCCGCCACTCACCGGCGCGTCGAGCAGATCCCCGCCCTTGGCCTCGACCGCCTGGGCAATCTCGCGGGTAGCGGTCGGTGAGATGGTGCTCATATCGATCACCACCGTGCCCGGCCGCAGGCCGGCCAGGACGCCGTCCGGTCCCAGGATGACCTGACGCACGTCGGGCGTGTCGGTGACAATGCTGATGACGACCTCGGCTGTCTCGGCAATCTCTTGGGGCGAAGCCGCCCCGGTCGCGCCGTCCTCGATCAGGGCTTCAACCGATTCCCGGCGTCTGCTGTAGACGCTCAGTGGATAGCCCGCCTTGAGCAGGTTGCGGGCCATGGGCTTGCCCATGATGCCAAGACCGATAAAACCGACACGTGTCTCCATACTGCCTCCCCGCTTGGCGCGTGATGGCACTATTCTTCGACTGTTTGGGCCACAATGGCAAGGCCCCGAGCAAGAGGGGTGAGTGGGCGGAACGGGTAGGGGGAAGGACAGGGAGGTGCGGGCCGGGAGTGGGGCTCAACACCTCCGCCAGGCTGCGCTAGGCCGGAGTTTCTACGCTGATTTCCTGGAAGTCGTCCTGTTCTTCAACAACCGGCTCGTCTTTTCTGTCCCAGGACCAGGAGGCGTCGCGTTCGGGGGCGGTTGGAGCGGGGGGGGATGGAGCGGCTGTGGCGGACGCGGCAGCTTCGTTCTGGTCTGACCCCGGCGGATCGGTCTTGGGCCGGCCACGCATGGGCATGCGGTTGCGGACCTCGCGCCAATGAAAGCTGCTGGGCGGGCTCTGGAGTCGTTCAAAGCTGGCCAGGAGTAATTCTTTGCTGTCAGCACGGCCAAAGCAGTGGTCGCCAATCCACATTTCCCAGCCGGGCCGGACACTGCCGTCCGGTGCGGTCAGGTCGCGACGCACAAAGTTCGGCGTGACCGTCGGCAGCGCACCGCTCGCCTGAACCTCGTCGTCGGGAGCCGACGGGGCAGAACTGGCAGCGGCTGATGGCTGGGCTGCCGGACCGCTTGACTTGGCTGCCCGCTTGGCAGTGCGCTTTTTAGCCGCTGGCTTTGTTTCCTGCCGTGCAGGACGAAGACTCATATCCTCTCCTTCGCTGCGCTTCTTCTGGACAGAGTCCGAAAGAAGGTTAGGTGAACCGTGGCTGAGAGTCCGGTCTGGAAAGAGGCTTGCCGACCCACGTTCAGGCCCGGTTCAGTAGAACTCGTCGGATAGGTGCAAATGAAACGGGTATGCCAAGATGTTCAGGCTATTCAGGATATTGCAGACTCTCTCCGGCACCGCTTACCCTGTAAGCCTCCCATGTTTTCGCCCCGATTTCAATCCCCCATGCGCCTATTGCAGCCGGGTTGCGGCCATCGGAGGCGGTCGGTCTGCACCGGGCCGTCGCTTATGCCGGGCGGATGTAGGCGCCGCTCTTGCCGCCGGTTTTTTGCTGGAGACACACGTCCGAGATGCGCATGCCTTTTTCCACCGCTTTACACATGTCGTAGACGGTCAGGGCCGCGACCGATACTGCGGTCAGGGCCTCCATTTCGACACCGGTTTTGCCCTGAACCGCAACCCGTGCCTCAATGTCCAGCCGGCCGTCGGAGGGGTGGGGGGTGAACTCGACCGTGATGGAGGTCAGCGGCAGGGGATGGCACAACGGAATCAGCTCGGCGGTTTTTTTGGCCGCCATGATGCCGGCAACCCGGGCCACGGCCAGCACGTCGCCCTTGGGCAGCTGGCCGGTGGTGATCAGGCGCAGGGTTGCGGGCTGCATGTGGACCGTGCCGCTGGCCCGCGCCTCGCGGGCGGTCACGGCCTTGTCGCCAACATCAACCATGCGGGCATGGCCGTGGGCGTCGGTGTGGCTGAGTTTCTCCATGGCTGGTGCTGTCTGAGCTATGCGAGCCTACGGCTGGGATGCAGGCCAGTCTGCCACAGGCGGAGACAAGCTGGCAAGCGGGCTGCGGCGTGGGTGAGGGGAAAGCCTGGTGGCACTTGACGCTCCGGTGCGGGATCGCTAGCCAGAACATGCAAGGAGATCGATAATGCTGGACACAATCCTCCTCACCGCAACCGGCATGTGGCTTGGCGCCATGGTGTTTTTTGCCGCAGTCGTTGCGCCAACGGTGTTTGGCACCCTGGAGCCGGTCGAAGCCGGGCGGATGATCCGCCGGGTGTTTCCCAAGTACTACCTGTTCGGCCTGGTATGTATAACGGTTGCTCTGCTGGCCAGTCTGGCGCGGCCGAACTGGTGGACTGCGGCCTTCGCCCTGCTGCTGGGCATCACCGCCTACGCTCGCCAAATCCTGATGCCCAGGATCAACACCGCTCGCGATGCCATGCTGGAAAAGCACGAGGAACACTCCCCGGCCTTCACCCGCTTGCACAAGCTGTCAGTTCAACTCAACGCCCTTGAAATGCTGGTGTGCGCGGTTCTGATGTACGCCATGGCGCGCTGATCGACGCCCGGTGCTCAGGCGCTGCGGCCGGACACGAACACAAAACGGAGTCTGCCCGGCGTGCCGGTCAGGGTGTTCCATGAGGGAGTATCGAGGTCGATGCCGACCAGGGCCCCAGTCGGCAGGGGCAGCTCCCGGCCGCTCAGCCGACTGACCAGGTCTTCGAGGTCGGGGTTATGGCCGACCAGCAGCACTGTCCGACAGGCGTCGTCCAGCCCGGCCAGGACCTCAATATGCCGAGCCGGACCGGACAAGTACAGGCTGTCCAGTTTGACGATGCTGCCCGCATAGCCAGCCGTGCGCGCCGCCCGCTTGGCGGTTTGGCGGGCGCGGCGAGCGGCCGACGAAATGACCAGATCAAGCCGAATTCCCTGCCGACCGATCTCTTGCCCGGCCTGCTCGGCCTGCCGGCGGCCGCGTTTTTTGAGGCCACGCGCGAAATCGTGCTCGGGGCTATCCGGCCGAGCCTTGCCGTGGCGGAGGATGAGCAGGGTTTTCACGCCATTGCCGTCAGACAAATCTGAGCAGACGGTCGGCGTGCAGCAGCTTGGCCTTGATCGGCAGCTGGGACGGACAGGCCTGCTCGCACGGCGCCCGGCAGTCCACGCACTGTGACGCGTTGCGCGCCTCGGGCAGTTTGGCGTACTCTTCCATGCCGACGCGCTGCTGGCCGTAGTTTTCGTAGTACATGGCGTAGCGCAGGATGTCGTCGACCGGCACCTCGGCCGGGCAGGAGGACAGACACTCCCCGCAGCCCGGCGGGCAGTAGTCGTTGGCGATCAGACGGTCGTATTTTTCGAGCAGCGCAACATCGGCCTGCTGCACCGGCTGACCCGAGGCGTGCAAATACTCGTCGATCTGGGACCGTGAACTCATGGTCACCACCAGACAGCTGACATCCTGGTTTGACAGCACCCACTTGAAGGCCGCCTGGGAGAAGGTCTCGCGTTCGGTCGAACTGAAGTCCGACAGCGCTGTATGCCGGGCGCCCTTGAGCGTTTTCATGGCCACGACCCCGACCCCCTTTTGCTTGGCGTCGTGAAAGATGGTGGTCAGCTCGGGCCAGTTCCGAAAATTATAGGCGACCATGATGACGTCGAAGCGGTCCGAGTCAACGGCGTGACGCATGACCTGTTCCAGCCGCGGCGTGTGGGACGAGACGCCCAGGAAGCGCAGCTTGCCCTGCTCTTTGAGCCGATCAAAGGCCTCATGGATATTGGGGTTCATCAGCCGTTCGATGGAGTTGCAGGCGTGGATGTGGGCCAGGTCGAGGTAGTCGGTGCCGATCCGTTGCAGGCTGGCTTCAATTGCAGCGATGACGTCTTTGACCGGCGTGGAATTGCTGAGGTGACCGCTCGGGGTACAGAACTTCGACACAATAAACAGCTTGTCGCGCGGATAGCCCCTGATCCCTTCGCCCAGGGCGCGTTCCGAGCCGGCCCGGGAATAGTCGGGCGAGGTGTCGAAATAATTGACGCCGCGCTCCAGCGCGTGCTTGACGACCCCGGTGTCATGCAGGCCCGCACAGCCAAACGAGATGTCCGAAACCTGCACCCCGGTCCGGCCCAGGGTGCGGTACTGGCGGATACCTGCCTCCTGCCAGTCCGGACTGTGTCGGTCGGCCTGTTCTTCGACCGGCTGGAGTAAAAAGAGCTGGGTCTGGTACTCACAGCCGGCGGCCAAAGCCGCGCCGCCGCCGGTCAGTCCGACCGCGGCCTGGCGTAAGAAGGTGCGTCGGCTCGGGTTATTGGCCTGGGCTGGAGTCGAGCGGGATGTTTGCTTGGCGTCCACGGGCGGCCTCCTCAGCAGGTGATTGCGGATGAGGCTAGCACGCGGGCGGACGGCAGACAATCAAGACAGGCAGAAACGGTGAATGGCGGCCTGTTTGGTTTCGGTATCGAAGATCGCATACGCCCCGCGTCTGTCCCGGTCACGGGGCTGGGAGGGCGAGCCGGGATTGACGACCAGGACCGAGCCGGTCCGCTCCACAAACGGAACATGGGTATGTCCGAAACAGACCAGGTCGTAGGGCAGGTCGGCGAACTGTTTGAGCCGGGCGCTGCCGGGGTAGATATACTCGTCGTGGGGCTCCCAGGGGCTGGCATGAACCATCAGAATCGTTGCCCCACCGCACTCAATCTCGCGTCTGAGCGGCGCCTGGGCCAGGAAGTCGAGTGATTCCGCAGCAAAGGTGTCGCGGCATTTTTGCAGATAGGCCGGGTTGCGTCCGCCGAACAGGACAAGTTCGTGGTTGCCCTGAATACACACCACCCCGGCCCGCCTGAGCAGCTCGACCGTATCCGCACAGAAGCGGTACTCGCTGATGGCGTCACCCGGACACAGCAGCATATCGGTCGAGGGCATATCCTCAAGCGCGCGACGCAGGGCTGCGGCGTCGGCGTGAATATCCGAGACGATACCGATTCTCATATAAGCCCTGTGTTCTAAAGACTTCTGGTGTGAGACGCAAGGGGTCAAAAATGAGCACGGATCAACACGGGCGATACACCCGTGGCGCGCTTGCACGCCGGGGGCGGAGGTGCCATACAGGGGGCTATGGGACAGACCGATACTCTGTGTGGCTGGGACGATCAGAAGCGGGTGGATTATTTTGTGACGCGCGGCGAACTCCTGATTCCCAAGCGCTATGAACAGCTCAGCAGCCTGGTCGATTTTTTCCCTTGGCCGACCGATCAGCCCATTCGGGTGTTGGATTTAGGTGCCGGCTACGGGGCGGTGACGGAAACCATTCTCACGCGTTATCCGCAGGCCAGCGTGGTGTGGCTGGACGGCTCGACGGCCATGCAGGGCCACGCCGAGCCGCGTTTGGCCAAGTACGGCCAACAGGTGTGCATGTTTCTCAGAGATCTGGCCGACCCGGCCTGGTCGGCTGAGCTGCCGGGACCGTTTCACGCTGCGGTGTCGGCAATTGCCCTGCACCATCTGACCGATCAGCGCAAGCGGGCGCTGTGCGCCGAGGTCTACGAGTTGCTGCTACCCGGCGGCATGTTCCTCAACAACGATGTGGTGAGCGGCGCGCCGGACATGCGTGAGCATTTTACCCCGCTGTCCGACCGGGTGGTTCAACACCACCTGCGTGAGCGTACCGGCGTGGAACACTCTCTGGAGGAAATCCGTCAGGCGCGCACGGCCATGCAGCGACCCAAGGGCCAGAGCAGCCACATCGCGCCGCTTGAGCCGCAGCTGGAGTGGTGGCGCGAGGCCGGCTTTCAGATGGTGGACTGCTACTGGAAGTTCCTGAATTTTGCGATCTTTGGCGGGATGAAAGGCGAGGGGTAGGGGAAGAGGGGAAAGGCAAAGGTCAAATGGCAAAACGCAAATGGCAAATGTGCAAGACAGCCCAGACCTTACAGTCAAAGCTCAAAGCTTGAAGGAAAATCCCGAACAATCAGCTGCTCTTGGGCTAGCAGGCCGACTGCCGGTCTGACCTCAAGCCCACACGCTTCGGCCAGTAGACAGAGCAGGAGCGCGGTCACGACCTGTTCCTCGCCGCTGCGGTCGCGGGCACCTTTGTGCATGGTGAGCGAGCAGACCCGGGTTCCGGTCGCATCGGACACCCCGATGTGGGCACGGTGGTCGCCTTTCTTCGGTCGATCAGTCGCCAGCGCTGCGGTACAACCCAAGCCGATAAGTGGAACCGTCCCGTCCGTGCTGAGTTGGACTGCCCTCCGATAGGCGGCTCGGGCCAGGGTGGCTGCGGCTTCGGCCGTGACCGAGTGGTCAACCGTCTGGCCCAGAAAGGCGCTTTGGGCGGCCTGACTGTAGGGGATGACGGCTTCCAGAACCGTACGCGACGCGCCCGGCACGGCCAGCAGGTCGGCGACGGCTTGGGTGCCGCCCCCGGTGACGGCCAGGACAGTCATAACCGGGGTGGCGTGGATTTGGCTGATAAGAGCAGTCTTGTCCATTCCATTAGGAGAAGTCGGAAGGCAAAAGGCAAAGGTCAAAAGTATGAGGACTGAGGTTCTATTTGGCTTTTCCTTTGGTGGTGGCGACCGCTTTGGAGAGCATGGCCCGGAGCTGGGTTGCTTCGTCTATAAGAGCTGTGAGTCGGTCAGGCGGGAGCGTTTCAGCTTTGGCGAGTAAACGGAGCCAGTAGTGGGATTCACGTAGTTCCTTGAGCGAGACTTGCAGTTTGTGAGCAAAATCTCCCCTGGACTCCGCTCCTCGCGCCTCCTCGTAATTCGCCCCGGCTGATGTCGCACTGCGCAAGAGTTGGTCGCCAAGGCGTCTCCCGACGAGAGTCCTAGGCAAAGCCTCGACTAAGCGGATGACCCGTGCTCCATACTCCAACAGCCGTTCATCCAGGTAGGGACCGTCTTGCACATTTGCCATTTGCGTTTTGCTATTTGACCTTTGACATTTCTTCCTCTTCCTCAGGCTTCCAGCAGCGCCCGCGTCTCATCCGGCGTGGCCACCTCGTGACCCATGCCTTCAATCATCCCCACCGCCCTATCCACAATCTGCACATTGCTCAGCTGGCCTTCCGTGGCGTACTGATAGTCTTCCAGCCCGATCCGCACATGGCCACCCAGGCTCACGATCTGAGGCACGAAGGGCAGGTTGTCGCCGCCCAGGGTGGCCGCAAACCAGTTGCAGCGCACGTCGCTCAGCATGTCCAGGTAGGCTTCGAGGCTCTTCAGGGTCGGGGGCAGGCCAAACGGCAGCGTCGGGCCGCCAAAGTAGAACTTCAGCAGCAGCGGCTCGGTCAGCACGCCCTTGTCCAGGAAGACCAAGGCGGCGCGCAAAAAGCTGGCGTCAAAGATCTGTAGAGTCGGACGCAGGCCCAGCTCGTTTGAGCCCTCCAGGAAGTGTTTGATGGTGTCGTAGGAGTTCTGGTAGACGAAATTCCCCTCGCCCAGGTTCTTGGTGATCGGGTCGTAGGACACCAGGTTGACCGAGCCCATGTCGCCGGCGCCCAGGTCGGGCTTGGTGCCCGGATCTTTAGCCAAGTCAACAAAGTGCTGGAAGCGCCGAACCGGGTCGTCGCCAAACGGAAAGGTCGGCCACAGCAGCGGGTCGCACTTCTGGCGGGTGCGTTTGTAGACCTCGGAGTAGTACGGCAAATCCTGAACCCAGGCCCCGGTGTCGGGGTTGCGAACATGAAAATGGATCAGCGCCGCGCCGGCCTTGCAGGTGGCGATGGCATCGTTGGCGATTTCCTCCGGGCTGTAGGGGATATTGGGGTTGAGATCCTTGCTGGCGTTGCCGTTAATGGCAGCCTCGATCATGACTTTGGCCATGCTGTCCCTCCTTCGCTGGGTTGTGCCCCGCAAGTCTTAGCCTATGTGCGGCGCGGTTTTCAATACGTTTGGCGCACGTGGACGCCCCGCTCGGCCAGGAAGGCTTTGCAGTCCCGAATCGTGTATTCCTGATAGTGAAAAATCGACGCGGCCAGGGCCGCATCGGCCCGCCCCTGGGTCAGGCCGTCATAGATGTGCTCCAGGTTGCCCACGCCGCCCGAGGCAATCACCGGGATGCTGACCGCATCGGCAATCGCCCGAGTCAGGGCGATATCATAGCCGGCCTTGGTGCCGTCCCGGTCCATGCTGGTGAGCAGGATTTCGCCCGAGCCATAGGCTTCCATGCGTTGCGCCCACTCAACGGCGTCAATCCCGGTCGGCGTCCGTCCGCCGTGGACGTATACCTCCCAGGCCGGCTCCGCGGCCGAGGCGCCGGGCGCCGGGCGCTTGCGTTTGGCGTCAATGGCCACCACCGTGCACTGGGCGCCAAAGCGTTCGGCGGCTTCCTTGACGAACTCGGGGCGGTCCACGGCTGCGGTGTTGATCGACACCTTGTCGGCCCCGGCGTTCAACAGGGCGCGGATGTCCTGAATCTCGCGGACTCCGCCGCCGACGGTCAGCGGCATAAAGACCGTTTCCGCGGTGCGCTGGACCACGTGCAGCATGATTTTGCGCCGTTCGTGGGAGGCCGTGATGTCCAGAAAGGTCAGCTCGTCCGCGCCCTCGTCATTATAGCGCTGGGCGACCTCGACCGGGTCGCCGGCGTCGCGCAAATTGACAAAGTTGACCCCTTTGACCACCCGGCCGTCTTTGACATCCAGGCACGGAATAATGCGTTTGCTCAGCATGCGGAAAGTGTCAGAGCTTTGGCCCCGAGAGTCAAGGGCGGGGGCTGAACGCCAGCCCCGATCAAAACCTGACCCTGATGCCGACCGTCACGACCCGGCCGGGCTCAAACACCTCCCGTCCGCTGAACGGATTCTCGCGGGTCATATGCTCGTAATAGTTCTTGTCGAACAGGTTGACGACATTGATCGTCAGTTCGTGGCGTCCCAGAAAGCGCCAGCCCGCGCTGAGGTCGGCGGTGACAAAGCCCGGCGTGATATTCTCGCCAAAGGCTGAGTCAATCCGGTGTTGGCTCTGGACCAGCCGAACCGTGGGATTCAGCCACACGCCCCAGTCGGCGTGCTCGTAACGAACGCCCAGCCTGCCCTCCAGCGGCGGTATCTCGGGCAGGGCCGTGTTGTTCTCTTCATTCTCGCCATGCACATAGGCAAAGGCGCCGCTCACGGTCACATCCTCGCCGACGGCGTAGCTCAGGCCGAGGTCCAGGCCGATCAGGGCGGCGTGATCGATATTGCGAAAACCGCGCAGATTGCACGGCCCGTGCGGGCACGGGAACTGGTCGTCCACAATATACTGCAAAATATAGTCGTCGATGCGGTTGTAGAAAAACGCGCCGTCCACGGCCAGTCTGCCCCAGCCGGCGCGCAGGCCGATATCGACCTCCAGGCTCTCTTCCGGGTCAAGACCGGGGTTGCCGACGTAGAAGCCGCCCGGCCCGGGCCCCAGGGCGAAGTAGCGCTCGGTCGCATCGGCCGTCCGCACCGCCCGTCCGACTCCGACGAACAGGTCGAGCCACGACACAGGAGAGTAGAGCAGGCGTCCGTTGGCGCTCACATTCGTCTCGAACGCATCGACATCATCCGCCCCGGCGCCGTAGAAACGCTGGTAGGCCAGCCGCGTGTCCGTGTCCGGCTTGGCGCCGGCATCGACGAAATCCACCCGCGTGCCGACGACCAGCCGCCACTGCGGAGCAAACCGGTAGTCGTACTCGCCGAACATACCGCCGTCCACGATGTGCGTATCCGGCCAGACGTGAAAATAGCGGGTCACGCCGGCCATCGCCCCGCTCAGGAACGACACATGGTTTGTGCCCTCGCGTTCGAGCCGATACACGTCGCCGCCAATGGCCAGCCGCCCGCCAAAGCTGGGCAGCATATTCGCCTGGACGCGCCCGCCAAACGTCCGGGCGTCGAGCGGGAACACAATGCGTCTGACCGGGTGGGTATGGCCTGCGTGGCCACTGCCATGACCGTTGCCCGTCATATGATCGCCGTGGGTGCTCTCCATCATGTGGCCGTCGTGGCCGTTGTCCGTCATATGGCCGTTGTGACTAGGGGGGTGGCCGGTCCGGTCCATGTTGCCGGGGCCGGAGCCGTCCCGCAGGCCCCCGCCGACACCGCTCCCGGGCCGATGGGGCTTGTGCTCGTTGTTCATCCGATGATGCACATAGTTGTAGTAGCCGGTGAATTCCAGGCTGTGGACGTAGGGCAGGGGCTTGCGGATGGTATACGTCACCGAGCCGAGATAGGCGTCGTCTTCTTCGAGGTGCAGGGGCAGGGTGGCGAAACGCGCGTCCCGGTCCGACTCCCGGCTCACGGACAGGCGCAAACGATGATGCGTGTGGGGTTGCCACAGGATGCTGCCGGACACCGACTGGCTCTGAAAGCCTGACTGAATGCGCTGTCCGTCACCGGAGTCATAGTCCTGGTAGTCGCGATAGCTGGCTGACACCCGAAAGGCCAGGCTCGGCCCCCCGGCACTGACCGACGCCAGCGTGGCAAAGCCGTTGTAATTGCTGGCGTACAGGCTGCCGAGGGAACCGTCCGCGTACCAGGCGGCCGACAGCTCGGGCTGCTTGGTGACCAGGTTGATCGTCCCGCCGATGCTGCTCGGCCCGCGGGTGACCGAGTAGGGTCCCTTGATGACCTCAATCGCCTCAAGCTCTTCGACCTCCAGGAGTGAGGTCGGGGGGTCCATGCGGAACGGCCCGCCGCCCCATATCTTGGTGCCGTTGGTCATCACGCTTAAGCGGTCCTCACGCAAGCCGCGTATCATCGGGTCAAGATGCATCCCGCCGATCCGCTTGCCCGTGACGCCGGGGACGCGCGCCTTCAGGATTTCGGCCACGTCCTTGGCCTGCTGGTCTCGTACCTCCTCGGCCGACACGACCGCAGTCGCCGCGCCGGCAACGGGGGTGAGGCGTTCGGCGGAAACGGTGACCGGTTCGAGTATGATGGCCTTGGTTTGATTCGCTCGGGTTTCGGCCTCTTGGGCCGTGGCCGGCCGGGCGAGCATGACCCCGAGGCCGAGAAAGACACAACTCCACACCCGCCGCCGGCGGGTGGATTCAGACACATCAGACATATCCTTGTTCTCCATACACGGCCGGACGCACGGATGGTCCGGCTATACCTCGACCGGCGGGTATACCTGCTCGGCCCGGGTGTCGTGCTGATACGGCTGTCTGTCAGGACAGTCCGCAGATCGTGAGACGAAGATCAGACCGCGAACGGAGAACGTGGTGGCGGGGTGGGGGGTATGAGGGCGATGTCAGTCGGCCGCGCAAGCGCTGACGGTCGGTGTGGCTGCTGGGTGGGCGTGATGCTCAGCCGGACGGGGCGGGTGAACACAAAGCGGGAAG
>JAAXHF010000655.1 GCA_012271025.1 Deltaproteobacteria bacterium
GCATAGTTTTCCAGCGGATGGCTGGCCTCCCGGTCGTGCTCGGCCGCCCGGGCGGCAAAGCCCTGGGCCAGTCGCCGGCTGCGTTGCCGCAGCTGTTCGTCTTCCGGGCTGATCTGAAAGTTCATGCGCATGTCCTCCACACACGTCCTTATCGCCCCAGCCCAAGAGCGGTGTCAAGCCGAATCGGACGCGCCACAGTGGCTCAAAAAATTCTTCTCCGTACGACGCTTTACTCTCAAGTGCCGAGGCGACATATGGTATGAATACTCGGGAATACCAGCGGTGGACCACGAGGAGGAAGTCATGCCAATGAAGAAGATCGCCATTTCCCTGCCCCAGCCGGTGCTGGAAACGGTCGACCGTCTGGCCGCGCAGCGGGGCGAGTCTCGCAGCCGTACCATTGCCACCATCCTGTCTCGGGTAGCCCGCGCCAAAAGGGACCGGGACATCACCGCCCGGATTGACGCCCTGTTTGCCGATGAGACGATCCGAGCGGAACAGAAACGCACGGCTGACGAGTTTTCAGAGATGCAGCCATGGACCAGACAGGAATGGTAATACACCAGGGAGAGATATACTGGGTGGTTTTTGCAGGCGAGGGATCAGAGCCCCGGGCCGTCGTCCGGCAGTCGTTCTGCAACACGACCGGTTTAACCACAGCCGCCTCAATACTGTGGTCGTCGCAGCACTCACCTCACAGCTGCGTTACGCCGCCCTGCCCGGTAATGTCCGTCTGCGTAAGGGCGAGGCCAACCTGCCAAAGCCGTGCGTTGTCAATGTCACCCAGATTCAGACGATTGACCGGGCCTACTTACGAGAGAAGATTGGCACGCTCCCCCGGCGTCTGGTCCGCCAGGTATGGGAAGGAGTCCGGCTGGTGCTGGAGACAAACGGCGCGGACCGTCCATAAGCGCAGCCGACCGAGCGACATGCTTCCCCGCCGGAGGAGTGTCGCGGCTCATCCTCTTGATTCTGCTTCCTGCCTCTACGCGCTTTGGCTTGACTCCAGGACTGTGGCGGGGCTACACAGGGGGGAGGAGAAGACACCCGAGCGACATGCTACGGAAAAAAGGAGGAGAGAATCATGCCAGCACACAAACCCGAAGAGTGCGACCTGCTGTTGATCGACGCCATACAAAAGGGAGACCTCGAGACGGCGGTAGCGCTGTACGAGCCGGACGCCAATTTTGTGGTGTCTACCGACCAGGTTGTCACCGGCCAGGCCGCCATCCGCGAGATCATGCAGGGCTTCATGGCCGCCGAGGCGACGTTCAACATCGAGTCGGTCACCGCCGTGCCCAGCGCCGACGGGTCTATCGCCGTCACCCGGGTCAAGGGCAGCAGCACCAGTCCGGGTCCTGACGGCAAGCCGGTCACCACGCCCCTCCACAGCGTGGAGGTCGTCCGCAAGCAGGCCGACGGAACCTGGCGGTTCATCATCGATGACCCCAGCGGAGAAGGACTGAAGTAGCGTACGGGAAGGAAGGAAAGGAAGGAGAGGAGCAATGGCAACCCAAACCGCACGTCGCACGTCTCGCACCCAGAAGGCCGCCCCGGACAGCGGCCTGGCCCGCATCATCGACCCAGGCTGGAGCTGGGACGACAAGCTGCCGCTAGCCCAGGCCAAGCAGATCGGCAATACCATCTACGTGTCCGGCCAGGTCGCCTTCAACGCCCAGGGAAAACTGGTCGGCAAGGGGAATATGAAGACCCAGACCCGCCAGGTATTTCGGAATATCAGGGCCGTCCTCAGGGCTGCCGGGGCCAAGATGGAGCATGTCGTCAAAATCAACACCTATATTACCGACGCCGACAAATTCATGGATATGCTGGAGGCCCGGGGCGATATCTTTGGCGACAACCCACCGGCCAGTACGGCCGTTGTTGTGGCCGGCCTGGCATTTCCGGGTCTGCTGATAGAGGTCGAGGCGATTGCCGTCATACCCTGACGACACGCAGGAGGGTGGGGTGAGCGAGGTCAAGACCGGCGGTATCCGGATGATCCCCATTGCAGGCGGCTACCGGGTGTGGACCAAACGCCTGGGCTCGGGCTCGATTCCGCTCCTGACGCTGCACGGCGGGCCGGGCTGTACCCACGAATATTTCGCCTGCTTCGAGGATTTTCTGCCCCAGCATGACATCCAGCTGATCTATTACGACCAGCTCGGCTCGGCCTACTCCGACCAGCCGGACGACCCCAGCCTGTGGACGCTGGAACGCTTTTGCCAGGAGGTCGAGCAGGTCAGGCAGGCGCTGGAACTGGACCAGTTCTACCTGTTCGGCCACTCCTGGGGGGGCATGTTGGGGCTGGAATACGCCCTGCACCACCAGGCCCACCTCAAGGGCCTGATCGTCTCCAACATGACCGCCAGCATCGCGTCCTACGTGGCCTATACCACCGAGCTGCGCCAGCAGCTGGCCCCGGACGTGCTGCGCCTGCTGGAAGACTACGAAGCCCGCCAGGATTATACAGCTCCCGAATACGAAGACGCGCTGTTCAGCCACCTGTACACCAAGCATATCTGCCGGCTCGACCCCTGGCCCGAGCCGCTGACCCGTATGTTCCGCCACCTGAGCAAGCCGGTCTACGAGACCATGCAGGGGCCGAGCGAGTTCGTGATCACGGGTACCTTCAAGGACTGGGATCGCTGGGCCGACCTGTCTCGGATCGCGTGTCCGAGCCTGCTGTCGGTCGGACGTTTCGACACCATGCGGGTGGCGGACATCGAGCGCATGGCCAGCCTGATGCCCCACGCCCGGGTGTCGATCTGTGAGCGGGGCAGTCACTGCGCCATGTACGACGACCAGGCCGCCTATTTCCGTGACCTGGTGCGCTTCATCGGGGATGTCGAAGCCGGACGCTTTACCTCGGGCTGAAACGGTAGCGCGGTGCTCAGCGGACCCAGACCTGTTTGAGCACCCGCAGCGCGTTGCCGCCCATGACCTTGGCGATATCCTCGTCGCCATAGCCGTGTTTGACCAGCCAGCGGACGATATTGGGAAAGTCGGCCGGATTCTCCAGCCCGTCCACGTACGCGACCGGCTGGAAGGATTTGGTGCCGAGGACTTTTGTCACCGACAGCTGGGCGGCGTAGGCCCGGTGCAATCCGACATGGTCGCCGAACATGGTATCGGGCCCGAAGCCGACATGATCGATCCCCAGCAGGCGGACCGCATACTCGAAGTGTTCCATGCACGAGTCGAGCGTGTGCCGGGGGTGGCGCTCGGTCAGGGTCGTATGCGGGGCGGCCTCGATGCCCAGCACGCCGCCCTTGGCGGCCAGGGCTTCGAGGACGTGGTCAGGCTTGAGGCGCGGCGTGTCCCATAAGGCCCGCGCGCCGGCGTGCGAGATGACGGTCGGCTGCTGGCTGACCTCGATCGTGTCCAGGGTCGTCTGGTCGCCGCAGTGGGCGGTATCGATCAGGATGCCGAGCTTGTTCATGCGTTCCACCGCCTGCCGTCCAAAATCGGTCAGACCGGCGTCGCCGGCCTCACGCAGGCCACTGCCCAGCACGTTCGACTCACTGTAGGTGATGCCCATGCTGCGCACGCCGAACCCGTACAGCACGTCGAGTCGGTCGAGTTCGTTCTCTATCGGGGTGGCCGACTCCAGGGTCGGCACCAGGGCCAGTCGCCCCGTCTGGTGGGCGGCCAGGATATCACCCACCCCGTCACACACGACGATAAAGTCCTGGTGAGCCAGATCGCACAAACGCATGCCCAGGTCGTGGATGATGTCGCCCCACTTCCAGCCGGCGTGCGAGGTGATGGTACACAGGCCGTTCATCAGGTTGTCAAAAACGGCGTCCAGGCCGGAGGCCGCCAAGCCCTCAAAACCGCTGAAGTCGCGTCCCAGGCGTTTTTGCTCAAAGATCTCAGTCACGTCCTCGGGCACCACGACCGGGTGATCGTGCATCGAGATGGCGACGTGCCGGTCCAACAGGTCCTGGGCGCGCTGTTCCTGGTCGGAGCTGAGGGCGACCCGGGCGGACGGCACCCGCCCGACCTGTTTGGCCAGTCTGAAGGCTTTGTAGTCGGACTCGGCATCCAGATACTGGTAGGAGCGATAGCCTGCGTAGTGTTTGTGCGTCCCCATCGGCTGGACCTCCTTGTCAGCCCGGATTATTCTGCGTCCAGGGCATCTTTGTCAAAGGCCGGTCGGTGATGTCCACGTCCATCCGTGTGTGGACATACCGGACTCAAAAGGAGGGACTCCCATGGACCTTGCGAGCATAGACCATGTTCTGACCACAACGCGGTCGGTGAAAAAACGCCTGGACTTCAGCCGTCCGGTCGACCCCGAGGTGATCCAGCGCTGTATCGAGATCGCCCTGCAATCGCCCACCGGCGTCAACTCCCAGGGCTGGTACTTCGTGGTCGTGACCGACCCGGACAAGCGCCTGGCGCTGGGCGAGGTCTACCGCCGGGCCATGCGCGATTATGTGGAGTTCCAGAACCAGCAGCCGCCCCAGTATCCGACCGACAGCCTGCGGGCGGGCCAGTGGCAGCGCATGCTGGACGCCAGCATGTACCTCAACGAGCGCGTTCATGAGGCTCCGGTCCACATCATCCCCTGCATCAATACCCGAGTGAAAGACTATCCGCTGCTGTTCCAGTCTCCCACGCCGAGTTCGTTCTACCACGCCTCGCTGTACGGCTCGATTCTGCCTGCGGCCTGGTCGCTGATGCTGGCCCTGCGCGCGCGCGGCCTGGGCTCAGCCTGGACCACCGTCCACCTGGTCTACGAGAAGGAGGCGGCCGAGATTCTGGACATCCCGGACACTATCCTACAGGTCGCGCTACTGCCGGTGGCCCACTTTACGGGCGACGATTTCAGACCGGCCAAGCGGCTGCCGGTCGAAGAGGTCACCTACTGGAACAGCTGGGGCCGGCCGCGCTGACGGTCCCTAGTTTTTGTGGGGATTTTGCACCGGGCTGCCGTGGCCGGGGATGATCCAGTCGGCGATCTGTAAGATCTTTTCCCGGTTGGCGTCGAGGCTGGCCTGGCTCCAGGCCAGTGGATCCTCGCCGGGCTGGATATCGGCAAACGCCCACAGGTGGGTCAGGACGTAGGTGCCCTGGTCGGTCTCGACCACCAGAGAGGCGTCCTCCTCGGTATGGCCCGGCGTGCGCACGACCCTGATACCGGGCGCCAGCTCGTACTCCTCGCCGTGGTCCTGCCACAGGTCGCCCTTGTAGCGCGCCCAAAAGTCAACCAACTCGGCGTTGGGAAACAGGGCGATATTCACCGTGTGGTCGGGATGGTGGTGGCTGATGAAGATATGGCTCACGTCCTCGGGCGAGACGCCCTCTTTTTGCAGCGCATCGATAATCAGCGCCCGATCAGTCACCATACCGGGGTCGGCCACCAGGGTGACCGCCTCGCCCCGCACCAGGACGACCGTGCCGGCCACGTGTCGGGCGCCGTCGTCCGATACGCCGGGCATGGGCTGGCGTCCTTCGATGGGCTTGACGTAGCCCTCAACGAGGACGCTGACCGTGTTCTGCGCCCGAACGGACTGGGGCGCCCAGCCCGCTAGCGCGAGTATCACCGCCAGTATCAGCATTCCCGTGCCGGTGTGTCGCATACTGTCCTCCGCTGTGCCGGTCATATGCGTGCAGGCCCTACATGGCACACCCGGACGGCTCTTGTCCAGCGCTGCGCTGGCCCGGCGAGCGCCCGCCACCGCCAATCCGTGTGGCGGGGGCCGGGTTGAGCGGCAGTGTGGCTGATGGCATCCTGAGCGCGCGCCGAGCCACGGCGCCAGATCGCGCTGACCGTGTCGGCGTGCGGTCCCGGCTGCAGCGGCAAAGGAGGGTTCGATGAGTCAACACGGGCGAGAAGAGACCGGCCTCAGACGCGTCTTGATCAGTAATCGCGGCGAGATTGCCATTCGCATCGCCAAAGCTGCGGCCGCCCTCGGCATGGAATCGGTGGGCGTCTACGCTCCGGTCGACGCGCTGTCGCTGCACACCCGGTTCACCACCGAGACCCGCGAGATCGCCAGCCGCAACGGGGAGGCGGCGGACGCTGTGCGCGCCTACCTCGACGTCCAGGCTTTGATCCACACGGCCAAGGCTGCGGGCTGCGACTGCGTCCACCCGGGCTACGGCTTCCTG
>JAAXHF010000494.1 GCA_012271025.1 Deltaproteobacteria bacterium
GCACATAGCGGCGGAACTGGAGTTGGCCGACGTGCTGTGGCCCGTCAAACGCCAGCATCGCGCTGGAACCGATATCGGCAATGCGTTGGCGCACCTCTTCTGGTTCACCCTGATGGCCGATAGGCACCGTGCCGATGTCAGCGGCCGCCATAGGCCGGAACACAATCGTGTCGCTTGGATCAGTCATACTTCACTCTTTCGTTACTGTCAGAGGCCGCAAATCTGTTCTCTACGCTTGATTTCGTGTCCTATTGTAACGGTTGATCTATTCCACGAATTAAGGGGATCAAAGGCACTCCTCTAAAATCTAGCCATTGCCCCCAGCAGGTATCGTCAACCACGCCATCACAATAATCCTTAAGCGTGTGTTCCCAATTGGCTTCGGATTGAAAAAGTCGTCCCTCGCGGGCCATATCCTGAGCGTTCAGAAATCCGAGATACACCAACACGACCGGGATACCCAGCAAAGCCAGTTTCCATGACCAGGCAAACCGGTTCGATAGCTGATAATGAGAGTCTCGTGACAGCCCCCACTTTTTCCCTGTCACCGCCTGGAACGCCTTGTTTGCTTCGGCAATCGCTCGGCCTATCTGGTCGTGATTGCTCTGGCTGTTCTTGCTGCTGGGTAGCGACTTACCTGCCTGAGACAGCTCACTTGGATGAGCCTTCGCCTCGATCAGTAATAGCCCTCCCTCTCCCCTTATCAGGCAGGTGCTGGCGATATCCCAGTTTGGCGTATTCGCTGCTCCCCTGACGACGGCCAGCCACCAAGCCTGAAGCTCTTTCTGGATTTTGGGGTCCACAAGACTGTTCGGTCTGTCGAGTCGTGCTTCAGCCGTGGGTTTTTTGTCCCATGAACCATCGTTCTTCCGCACCGGCTTGCCGTGTGGCATCCAGGTGTCACTTGGCGCAACCGATACCTCACCAGGAAGCCCTACCAACCGCGTCAGCCGGCTGGCGACTTCGTCCTTTTCGCCGTCCATGAGCAGCACACAGCGCGGCCGGCTACCACGATTGTCTTTACCCAGCTGCTCCAACCAAGCCATGATGTTTGCCCTCTCTCATTCTCTATGATCCGTCTGCAGATGAGAACTCCGTTTTTGTGCTCTTGTGCAGCCAGCCTGTCAACATCTCCGAGCAAGCCTTGCTTTCTCCCTCACCTGGATGACAGCCGAGTATTCACCCGACGGAATTATCCGCGTACTCGCTATCTCAGCGCGGCTCTGTTGACCGTTCCTTCTATTATTAGACTCCGCAGTAGCTGAATTCAGCCAATGCCGTCGGCTTTGCCGCGCTGACAGGAGTGTGGTATGGCCTACGGCAGGGAGGCCAGGGACTATGCCGCTCGGAGAACTACTGTGTGAGTACACCGGCACCATCACCTCGGTTAAAGTCTTGCCCTTTGAGGGTACGGAGTTTGGGGCCAAATACGAGGTCACCCAGACGGGCAGCTCGACCGGACGGCTGCACACCTCGGCAATCGGCAGCAACTATGTCCAGGTCCACCCGGACGGGACGAGCACGACCAAGTACTACGGGATCTGGACGACCCAACAGGGCGAGACGATCCTGGTCGAGTCGGGCGGGATGAGCGTGCCGCTCGGGGACGGGCAGGTCCGTTTCGGCACGACGGTCAAATTCAGGACCCGCTCAGAAGCCTACGCCTGGCTGAACACGACCATGGCTGGCTTTGAGGGCGAAGGGAACTTCTCAAGCATGGAAATCAGCGGCCGGATCTACGAGTGGCGCTGAGCGCTCACTCCACAGGAGACCTTGTGATGCACTCGTCCGACACGGTTCCAGTCATTGACGTCTCCCCATTTCGGGTTGGGAATACGCCCGGGTCGCCCAGAGTTGCCGAGAGCCGGCGAGCCGTCATTGACCAAGTCAGGCAGGCGCTCGAAACTATCGGGTTTTTCGTCATCACCGGACATGGCCTCGCACCCGACCTCCAGGCCCGCACCCTGGGAGTCGCCCGAGAATTTTTCGACCTGCCGGAAGACGAAAAACTCCGTTACTGCCAGGTTCCCGACAGCTTCATGGGCTATAACCCGGTGGGTGCGGAGCGGGTCGCCTATGCCCACCACGATGAGTCGGCCCCGGACCTGAAAGCGAATTTCACCATGGGCCGCGTAGATATTGACGAACGCGACCCGTATTACAGCTGTGAGACCGGTCGCCGGATGTTCCAGCCGAACATCTGGCCCGTCCGCCCCGCCCGGTTCCGGTCGGTACTGACCGAGTACGCAGTGGCGGGCGAACAACTGGCCCTGACCCTGACGGAAATCTTCGCCCTGGCCCTGGATCTGCCCCAGGACTATTTCGCCGACAAACTCGACAAGAGCCTGTACTTCCTGCGGGTACTGGACTACCCTCCCCTCACCACGCCAGCCCGCCCCAAGCAGTTCCGCATCGGCCCGCACAGCGACTACGGGACGCTCACCCTGGTGACCGCCGACGGTCCGGGACTCCAGGTCAAGACGCGGGCCGGCGAGTGGAAAGACGTGCCCTATGTGGCGGACAGCATTCAGGTCAATATCGGCGACATGATGGAGCAGTGGACCAACGACAGGTGGGTCTCAACCCAACACCGTGTCCTGGTGCCAGACGATCCGGTCGCCCGTCAGCAGCACCGCCAGGCCATCGCGTTTTTTCTCATCGCCAACTACGACACCGAGATTGCCCCGTTTGAGACGATGGTCGACCAGACGCATCCGGCCCGCTACGCCCCGGTCAACGCCGGACAGGATTTGGTGGACAAACTCGTTCGACAGTACACCCGCGAGGGCCAAGAAGAGCAGCAAGCCTGAGACAGAGTCGTTCCCCACAAGATGACTGATAGCACGAGGAGGAAACCACAATGGAAGTACATGGAAGCTGCGAGCCAAAGTTTCAAGCCGTCCGTGAGGAATTTGAGCGCAATTTTCAGAACCGGGGCGAGGTTGGCGCCTCGGTATGCGTCACCCTCGACGGCCAAACCGTCGTCGATCTGTGGGGCGGTCAGGCCAACACCGAGACCGGCGCGACCTGGAATGAAGACACGGTCAGCATTGTCTTTTCCTCAACCAAAGGCGCGACTGCGATCTGTGCCCATATCCTGGCCTCACGCGGCCAGCTCGACCTCGACGCCCCGGTCGCCACGTACTGGCCGGAGTTTGCCCAGTCCGGCAAAGACAACATTCCGGTCAAAATGCTGCTGAATCACCAGGCCGGTCTGCCCGCAGTGCGCGACCCGCTGCCCCAGGGCGCCTATGCCGACTGGGATCTGATGGTCAGCACGCTGGCCAAACAGGAGCCGTTCTGGGAACCCGGCACCCGCAACGGCTACCACGCCCTGACCTTTGGCTGGCTGGTCGGCGAGGTCGTGCGGCGGGCGTCCGGCAAATCGCTGGGCAGCTTCTTCCGGGACGAAATCGCCGCCCCGCTCGGCCTGGACTTCTGGATCGGCCTGCCCGAGGACAAAGAGCCGCGGGTGGCGCCGATGATTGCGGCCGAACCGGACCCGGACAGCCGGTTCTTCCAGGAAATCGCCAAACCCGGCTCACTCCAATCCCTGGTCCTGCTCAACTCCGGAGGCTATATGGGCGCCGAGCCGGAGTATGACACACGGGCGGCTCACGCAGCAGAGATTGGCGGCGCCGGCGGCATCACCAACGCGCGCGGACTGGCCGGCATGTACGAACCCCTGGCCCTGGGCGGCAGCAAGGGCGCGGTCGAGCTGGTCAACGCCGAGACGCTGGCGCGAATGGGCCGGGTGTCCTCGTCAACCGGCCGCGACGCGGTGCTGGTGATGCCGACCCGGTTCGCCCTGGGCTTCATGAAAACCATGGACAACCGCGGCGAGCCGGCCGGGGTGCAGGACAGCACTTTGACCTCAGAAGAAGCCTTCGGTCATGTCGGCGCCGGGGGATCGTTTGGCTTTGCCGATCCAAAAGCCGGTATGTCGTTCGGCTATACGATGAACCGGATGGGGGCGGGCGCCGCGCTCAACGAGCGCGGCCAGAGCCTGGTGGACGCAGTGTACCGGGCGCTCGGCTATACATCGAGCGACTCGGGCGCCTGGAACTGAGGCTGTCGGTCTGGGAGCGGCCCGTCTGGCGGGCCGCCTCCGAGCTGCCCTACCCGGTCTGAGCCATCGCCCTGCTCTCGGCGAGCTGTTTGTAGCGAAAACAGTGTGTCAGGTGATCGTTCACCATGCCGGTCGCCTGCATGAAGGCGTAGCAGATCGTTGACCCGACAAAGCTGAAACCGCGCCGCTTGAGATCTTTGCTCATTGCGTCCGACTCGGCGGTGCGAGCCGGCACCCGCTCAAGCGAACGCCAGCTGTTGCGGCGGGTGCGGCCGCCGACAAACTGCCAGATATAGACGTCAAAACTGCCGGCTTCTTTCTGGACATTGAGAAAGGCTCGGGCATTCTTCACCGCAGCCTCGACCTTGAGCCGGTTGCGCACGATGCCGGGGTCGGCCAGCAGCCGTTCGAGCTTGCGGGGAGTGTAGCGGGCAACGCGATCGGGGTCGAAGTTGTCAAACGCGGCCCGGTAGTTGGCCCGCTTCTTGAGAATCGTATCCCAGCTCAGGCCGGCCTGAGCACCCTCCAGGATGAGAAACTCGAACAAAGTCCGGTCGTCGTGGACGGCGACGCCCCACTCCCGGTCGTGGTACTGCACGGCCAGTGCATTCCTGGCCCAGCTGCACCGAACAAGCGGCGGCGGGTCGGTTTTCTGAGCATGCGGGGGTTCTCGGTCAATTCCCGGCCCTGAGTGTGTCAAGCTCAACCCCCTCGTGCCGCAACAACCAGCGCTTGCGTGCCAACCCGCCGGCATAGCCGGTCAGGCTGCCGTCAACGCCGAGCAGACGGTGGCAGGGCACGACAATGGCAATCGGGTTCAGCGCATTGCTCATGCCAACCGCCCGGTAAGCCCTGGGCTGGCCGAGTCGTGCCGCCAGTTGCCCGTAGGACAGGACACGCCCCGGTGGAATCGCTCGCAGCGCGGTCCACACCTGTTGCTGAAAGGCGGTTCCACCCAGGCTGAGCGGAATGGTGCCGAGACAGCCGATGTCACCGTCAAAATAGGCCCGGATCCGGCTGCTGAAGCCGTGGGGATCGGCCACCTTGGACAGGCGGTAGTCCCCGTAACGGCGTCGGAGCAGACATGCCATCCGCCCCTCGGCATCGGCGTAGTCGAGCGCGCACAAGCGCTGCCCGTCGGCTACGATCAGCAGCGTTCCCAGGGCTGATTCGAGCCGGTCAATCCCCAGTTCACGCATCGGCTTGTGATAGCCCCTTTGAGCGGCCAGTGTGAAGCGCCGTTCAGCCCTTTTGCTCAGCCCTTGCTCCACAGGTGCTAGAGGGCTACAGGCCGGCAATGGCGTCCTTGACCGTCTCCCACTCGGCAATCGGCGTAAAGCGCCGCCTCAGCACGTGACCGCCGGTAATGCCCCGCAAGAACGGACCGACCGTCGTGGTGTGATCCTCGATATCGAGCACCATGATGAGTTTCGTTTCTTCATTCGAGACCCATGGCCCGGCGATTCTGGTCACGCCGGGCGGAAAATTCCCGGCCAGCAAGCCGTCTATGGCCTGCACAATCTCCTTGGCCCGGTTGACGCTGTCCACGTTCAAATACAGTTCCGCCAAATGTAACGCCATCGGTATTCCTCCTTATCGGTACTCAGCTATGTATCGTCTGACCAGGACTCAATCTCCACCAGGGCATGGGCGATGCGGTGCCGCAGCGCTTCGGCCGACTCCGGCGTCCAGGCGTAAAACCCCTGGCCTGTTTTCACCCCCAGCTCGCCGCGCTGCACCTGCTCGGTCAAGACCGGCGGCAGCTCCGAGGCGTTCGACAGATGCGGATATACGCCGGCCATGGCCGCAGCCAGCAAATCCCAACCGGCCAGCTCAAACACCTCGAAGATGCCGGCCACCGCCCAACGGCGGCCGATGCTGTTTTTAAGGGCCGTATCAATGTCCTGGGGGCTGGCAATCCCTTCCTGGACCAGCCACAGCGCCTCGCGCAGCAGCGCCCCCTGGAGTCGGTTGAGAATAAAGCCGGGCACTTCTTTTTGGACCACGACCGGACGCTTGCCGACCCGGGTCAGCAACGCCGTCATGGTCTCGACCGTCTCGTCCGAGGTGGTCGCGCCCCGGACCAACTCCACAATCGGAATGAGATAGGGCGGGTTGGCATAGTGGGAGATGACAAGCTTATCCGGGCGCCGGGTTGCGGTCGCAAACTGGCTCAACATCAGGGTCGAGGTATTGCTGGCCAGAATCGTGCGGTCCGGACACACGGCGTCCAGCTCCTGAAAAATCCGCCGCTTGAGGTCTGCGTCTTCATACACCGATTCAACGACCACATCGGCCTCGCCGACCGCGGTTTCAAGATGGGGACTGGCGTGAATCCGTTTCGGCACGGCCGCAGCCTGGGGCGGCGACACCGCGCCGAGTCGAATGAGGCGGTCGAGGTTGGTCGTGATATTGTCGCGCGCGGTGTCCAGACTCTTTTGAGTGCGGGAGTGCAGCCAGACCTGATAGCCGGCAAGGGCAAACTCCTGGGCAATGCCGTGACCCATCAGCCCCGCGCCCACGACAGCGATGCACTGGATATCGTCAACATCCATCACTTTCTCCTGTTCGCGTATCCGCCAGACATTAAGTGTCAGAAAACACCGAATGCCGCTAGTGACTGCAGGCATATTTTGTGCTGCCGAGCGGCTGGAAACACCGCAGCGCTGACGCATGCCTGATGCACCGACAGGCTGGACGGGTCTGGCTCAGCCTTGCCGTCCTCGGCTCGGGTGAGCTAGACTCGGACCAAATCTGTGAACACAAAGCGAGGGTTTCGTATGGCAAAGAACACCGTGCTCGTTGCCGGAGCGTCCGGTCTGGTCGGCTATGCCGCAGTCCGACATTTTTCCAGCCTGCCGGACTGGGACGTGGTAGCCGTTTCCCGCCGCGCGCCTCACAGCCAGGACGGCGTGCGCTTCGTGTCGGTCGATCTGACCGACGCCACACGCTGCACCGAGGTCTTCAGCCAGATGCGCGAGGTGACGCACGTCGTCTATGCGGCGGTGAACGAGAAACCGGGCCTGATTGAGGGCTGGATTGACCCGCAACAGATGCAGACCAACCGCAGCATGCTGGTCAACCTGTTCGAGCCGCTCGAAGCCGTGGCCACAAACCTGGAGCACGTCTCAGTGTTGCAGGGCACCAAAGCCTACGGCGCGCATATTGAGCCCTTTCCGGTTCCGGCCCGCGAGCGCTGGCCGCGCCACCCGCACGAAAACTTCTACTGGCTGCACGAGGACTACATCAAAGACAAACAGCGCGGCAAAGCCTGGCACTGGTCCATCTGGCGTCCACAGCTCATCTTTGGCGAGGCCATAGGCAGCAATCTGAATGTGATTACCCCGCTTGGCGTGTACGCCGCCCTGTTGAAAGAACAGGGGCAGCCCCTGTCCTACCCCGGCGGCGCGCCCTACGTCTTTGAGGCGATCGACGTCGATGTGCTGGCCCGTGCCCTGGCGTGGGCGGCCGAGGCCGACGCCAGCCATAACGAAATTTTCAATATCACCAACGGCGATGTGTACGTGTGGGAAAACGTGTGGCCGGTGCTGGCCGAGGCCTTCGGCATGGAAGTCGGTCCGCCCCAGCCGTGTTCGATGGTCGAAGAGCTGCCCAAACGCCAGGACGAGTGGGCGGCGATTGTGAACAAATACAATCTCACCGCCCCGGCAGACGTGCGGGAGTTTGTCGGAGAATCCGCAGCCCTGGCCGATTTCTCCTTAGCTTACGGCAGAAACGAGCCGCCGCCGTCCATTCTGGTCAGTACGATCAAGCTGCGTCAGGCCGGCTTCCACGAGTGTATGGACACCGAGGACATGTTCCGCAAGTGGATCAAGCGCTTTCAGGAGCTGCGCTGGCTGCCGCCGTTGGGGGTATAAGGGGCGGCCACGCACACTAGAGGCACGAATTGAGCAGGGAAGCGGACGGAGTCTCTCCTGTCCGTCCAGATTGCAGACCATCTCGCGGAGAACACATGGCTATGAATACAGAGCCAAAACTGGTCTGGCAGGCAGAAGACTTAGAGATCGACTTCTTGCCACTCCAAGGACTATGGACCGAAGAGCAATATCTCCGACTGACCGACCAAACGAACCGCTTGATCGAGTTCAGCGACGGATATGTAGAGTTGCTACCGATGCCAACACGCAAACACCAAGCCATTTCGCGCTTTCTCTTTCTCGCTCTTTTGGCCTTCGTCCAGCAGCGAGGCGGTACGGTGTTCTATGCACCCCTGCGGGTTCGCGTTGCCCCCGGACGTTTCCGCGAGCCTGACTTGGTGGTCCTCCTGGATAAGAACGACGCCCGCAACCAGAATGCGTTTTGGCTGGGAGCTGACATTGTCGTAGAGATCGTCAGCCCGGATCATGTCGAGCGTGACACTATTGTAAAACGGGCAGACTACGCGGGAGCGGGTATCCCGGAGTACTGGATCGTGCAGCCTGAAGAGGAGACGCTCACCGTCCTCAAACTTGAGGAAAAGGCATATGAAGAACACGGCATTTTCCGCCGCGGCGAGAGAGCAAGGTCCATCCTCTTGCCGGGCTTCACGATAAGCGTCGACGCTGTGTGTCACGCCGACTAAGGACGAATCCCGGCCAGAGAGCCTTGTGTCGGTCCGACTTTTCGGTCAGGCCGCAGCCATGTGCCGGGCCGGCGTTGCCACCCACTCGACGACGCGCCGGGTGGCTTCGAGGACATCACCACACCAGCGGTTGAAAAAATCGTCGGACAAGGGCTGATCGAGCGGAATCGTCTCGCTGGCCGACAAGGCTTTGGCTCCGTCAAAGTTCACATACGCCAGTCGAGCCGTCAGCTCTTCGGCCGGTCGCTGAAACGCGACGCCGGGCAGAACCGCCACCCCGGTCTCTTCGAGCAGGCGCTCACACAGGGTGTTACTGTCCTGAATGCCGCGTTCGGCCAAGCGCTCGCCAAAGGGAGAAAAATCCGGAAACAGGTAGAACGCCCCAACCGGTGGCCGGACCCGCGCTCCGACCCGATCCAGGCTCTCCGCGCAGCGCCGTCCCAGCCCAGCCAGAATCCGCCGCACGTGCCACAGGTAGCGCTCAATGGCCAGGCCGTCCTTAAACGCCCGCACCGCAGCAAACTGAATCGGCGTACTGACCGAGGTGTAGGTCTCGCTGGCCACCGCAGCCATGGCCTCCATGAGCCAGGCCAGGTCGGGCGGAAAGGTGAAGGTGCCGAGTCGCCACCCCCCAGCCCCGCACCACTTTGACAAGCCCGAACTCACAATTGTCCCCTCGGGATAAAAGCGGGCGACTGAGACATGCTCGCCCCGATGGTGCAGTTGTCCATAGATTTCGTCGGACAACAGGATGACGCCAAAGCGACGGGCAACGGCGGCAAGCTCCTGCAACTCGTCCGCGTTGTAACTGCCTCCCTCGGGATTCCCCGGATAGTTCAGGACGAGCAGCCGGGGTCGGTCAGCGTCCTCCTGACAGATGGCGGACAGCTGTCGTGGCGTCACCCGCCAGCTGTCGGCATAGCAGGTCGGTATCAGTCGGATAGGCCGTCCGAGAATCCTGGCCTGCGGTACGTACGACACCCAGGATGGGGAGGGAACGAGGAGTTCGCCGTAAAAGGTCAGCTGTAACAGAAACAGCAGCTCCTTGGAGCCGGGCCCGATCAGGACATCCTCGGCCTGGGCATCGATCCGATCTTTTTTGCGATGAAACTCGGCTACTGCTTCGCGCAGAGCGGGCAGCCCCGTCACCGGCAGATAGTCTTTTTCGCTGGCGTGCAGCGTCAGGGCGTCAACCACCTCAGTCGGCACCGGAAACGGTGACTGGCCGAGCCCCATTTTGTAGATACGCCGCCCTTCTTTATACAGCGCGTTGCTGCGTGCGTTGACGGCAAGAGTGGCAGACTGTCGCAGTCCGCGGACATTCAGGTTCAGGCCGACTGCTCGCCTGTTATGGGTATCCTCCACAGCCTCCTCCTCTCCACATACGCGCCGGCCCCCATACCGTCCTTTCAGCGATGGGACGGTTCAACCGGACGCTTCCTACCACCACAACAAGTTACATACCGCAGCTTACCAGATCGGAGACACAAAGAAAACAAAGCACGGCGCCAAAATCAGCCGACAGGTGCAAAAAATATACACGTCTGCTATGTGCTGGGGGCTGTTTCTTGCTCGCAACACCCGAAGGAGGATTGGCGTATGGCTTGGGACTTTGAGACAGAGCCGGAATTTCAAAAAGAACTCGACTGGATAGAGGCCTTTGTCAGGGAAGAAGTCGAGCCCCTGGATCACGTCCTGGGCAACCCGTACGACATTCAGAATCCGCGCCACCGAAAAATCGTGCCCGCACTCCAGGCCGAGGTCAGACGGCACGGCCTGTGGGCCTGCCATCTGGGTCCGGAGTTGGGCGGTCCCGGCTACGGTCAGCTCAAGCTGGCCCTGATGAACGAAATCCTGGGCCGCGCCCGCTTTGCCCCGATCGTGTTCGGCTGTCAGGCACCCGACACCGGCAACAGCGAAATTCTGGCCCACTACGGCACCCCACAGCTCAAGGAACAGTTTCTGACCCCGCTGCTCAACAACGAGATCGTGTCGTGCTTTTCCATGACCGAGCCGCACGCCGGAGCCGACCCCAAGATGTTCAAGTGTCGCGCCGAGCGCGACGGTGACCAGTGGGTTATCAACGGCGAGAAGTGGTTTTCGTCCAACGCCCGCTGGGCGAGCTTTCTGATCGTGATGGCGGTGACCGACCCGGACGCCGCGCCCTACCAGCGCATGTCGATGTTCGTCGTGCCCACAGACACGCCGGGCATCAATATCATCCGCAATGTCGGCATTGGCGACGAACGCGAGGACGAGGGCGACCACGCCTACATCCGCTATGAAGATGTCCGCATCCCGGCCGACCATATCCTCGGCGGCCCCGGCCAAGGCTTTGAGGTGGCCCAGACGCGGCTCGGCGGCGGGCGCATCCATCACGCCATGCGCACCATCGGCCAGGTCAAGAAGTCCTTTGACCTGATGTGCGAGCGGGTTCTGTCACGCGAGACCCAGGGCGAAATCCTGGCCGCCAAGCAGATGGTTCAGGAAAAAATCGCCGACTCATGGATCGAGATCGAGCAGTTCCGGCT
>JAAXHF010000595.1 GCA_012271025.1 Deltaproteobacteria bacterium
TCCCTGCTCCACACCCGCCTGCCCTTTTTCTACGGCTGGGTGGTGGTGGCGGTCGCCTTCGTCACCATGGCCATTGGGGTGAACACGCGGACCGCCTTTTCCCTGTTGTTTCCGCCCATTCTGACCGAGTTCGGCTGGGACCGGGGCAGCACCGCAGCAGCCTTCTCCTTTGGCTTTGTTGCCGCCACGCTCTACTCGCCGATGATTGGCTTCCTGATGGATCGCCTTGGGCCGCGGCTTATCCTGCCAGCCGGGGCCGGTATGGTTAGTATCGGGCTGATCCTGACCACCTCTATCACCCAGCCGTGGCACCTGTATCTGGCTTTTGGCCTGTTTGTCGGCGGGGGCAGCATGTTCATCAGCTACCTGGGGCATTCTCTGTTCGTGCCCTACTGGTTTGCCCGCAAACGGGGCTTGGCCCTGGGCATTACCTTTGCCGGCGCAGGGGTCGGTTCGATCATCCTCTTTCCCTGGCTGCAAGACACGATCACTCGCGTTGGCTGGCGTGACGCGTGTTGGATCATGGCGCTGGTGCTGTTTGTGACGGTTGTCCCGCTGAACAGCATCTTGCAGCGTCGGCGGCCGGAAGATCTCGGCCTGGCACCTGATGGAGAGGCGGGGGCGGACGCGTCTCAGGCTGCGCCCGGCCGGGCCGATACCATTGTCGATCACGCCTGGGCTGCGACGGACTGGACCTTGGCCCTGGCCGTCCGGACCGCGCGGTTCTGGTGGTTGGCGCTGGCCATGGCAACCTGTCTGTACGCCTGGTACGCGGTCCAGGTCCATCAGACCAAGTATTTGGACGATATCGGGTTTTCTCCTCAACTGGCCGCCTATGCGCTTGGTCTGGTCGGCCTGACCGGCAGCGCCGGTCAGATCGGCCTGGGGTTTTTGTCCGACCGGATCGGCCGCGAGTGGGTCTGGACGCTGAGCCTGTCGGGCTTTGGCCTGTGTTATGCCCTGCTGCTGGTCATGCATGACCAGCCCAGCCACGTGTTGTTATACAGCATGGTCGCAGCCCAGGGCTTGTTGGGCTACGGCGTCTCGGCCGTATATGGAGCGGTTGCGGTCGAAATTTTCCAAAGCAGGCATTACGGCACAATCTATGGGACGCTGAGTGTCGCCGGCAGCCTCGGAGCCGCAGTCGGGCCGTGGCTGACCGGCCTGGTGTACGATCAAACCGGGACCTACGCCCCGGCGTTTTGGCTGGCGATTGGGCTGTGCGGGGTGTCCATCATCAGCATGTGGATAGCCGCACCCAGGAAAGTCCGCCTCGTGGCCGGGCGGGTCGGGCGCTAGCTCTGGTGCGAAACGAGTCAGATTTCCAGGGATAGATCACTTTTCTGACTCCCACCACTCGGAATCCGCTTCAGCGAATAGCTCCATAGTTTCCTCTAAATCGGCAAGAAAAAGATGATCGTGAACGGCTTGCTTCAGCTGAGCCAGTTTCTTGGAATCCGGTGAAAGAGCGCTGTTCACGATCATAGTCCCGACCCCTTCCCTCAGTTCGAGCAGGGTTGACGGTTCTCCTCAGAACCTGGCCTTGGGCACCGTCAGGCCGGGAATGTCTGAGCGGGCGCGGAACACCGTGCCCTTGAGATCGCGTTGATCGTTGTTGGCGGTCACCACGTACAGGTCACACATGTCAGGACCGCCGAAGGCCACACTGGTGATGGTTTTTGCCGGGATGTTGATCCGCTGATCTAGCGTGCCGTCCGGCTTGAACCGCACGACCTCGCCCGAGCCGGCCACCACCGCCACCCACACGCCGCCCTCGACATCAACCGTCATGCCGTCGGGCATGCCGTCGGGCAGCTTGGCAAACAGCCGGCGGTCGCTGACCGTTCGGTCGGCGCGCACCTCATACACCCAGACCGCGCGGGTGGTGGAGTCACAGTGGTAGAGCAGGCTGCGGTCCGCGCTGAAGCCGAGCCCGTTTGTCACCTCAACCCCTTCCCACAGATGTGTCACCTGTCCCGATGGATCGACCCGAAACAGGGAACCCGGCGGCGGGGTGCTCTTGAAATCAAACTTGTTGATGTCGCAGCCGAACGAACCGACCCAGATGCTCCCCTGGTCATCAATGGTCAGATCGTTCAGACCGAACAGCGGCTTCCCATCCCAGTCGCCGAAAATCTCCGTGACCTGGTCGCTCTGTTCGTCCCACCGGGCGAGTGACAGGCCGGTGACGAGCATGCCGCCACCCTCGTTCAGGGCGATGCCGCCGACCGCCTTGCGGTCTGTCGAGATCAGCGTCTCAATCTGCCCGTTCGGACTACGACGAAAGACGCCGCCCCCACGGACATCGCTGAAGTAGAGCCGGTTCTGATCATCGGTGCGGGGCCCCTCCAGCAGGCCATAGCCGGTTGCCAAGGTTTCAAAGTCCATACGCTGCCTCCTTGTTCTTCGGCTGCTATAGTGTCCCGATCAGCCTGACGATTCAAGCGGACAAAATGATTCTCGAAAGGCGTGAAGGGAATCCCATGAACGATACCCAGCAGATTGCCCCACCTTCTGTCTTGGCCGCTATCATCACCGATACCGACGCCCTGGGCTTTCCCATGGCTTCCGATGCGCAAACCGGTTCCCTGCTGCGAACGCTTGCGGCGACAAAACCGGGCGGAACTTTTCTCGAACTTGGCACTGGTACTGGCCTGGCAACGGCCTGGATTCTCGACGGTATGGACCGGGCGGCACGTTTGACAACGCTGGACAACGAACCGAGCGTACTGGCCGTTGCCAGACGCCATCTCGGGAATGATCAGAGGGTGACGTTTTTGCAAACCGACGGGGGCGTCTTTCTGGAGACCCAGCAGGCGCAAATCTATGATTTCATCTTTGCCGATACCTGGCCTGGTAAGTATGACCACCTTGACGCAGCCTTCAGGCTGCTCAAACCAGGTGGATTGTACATCATAGACGACATGCTGCCCCAGCCTTCGTGGCCGGACGGTCACGCAGCCAGAGTTCCCGAATTATTGTCCGCTTTGGACAAACGGGAGGATATCGTCGCTACAAAACTGGCCTGGGCGACCGGGCTGGTGGTTGCGACCAAGCGATCTCAATTGGTCCGCGCGTCAGGCTGATCACTGCTCAGCGCGTATCCGGCCCCTCTTCGAACTGTGGCAAGGAATCGGTGATCTCGTACCAGGGAGCTTTATGACTGACCCAGATATGCGCCTGCGGGCGCACCCCCGGATCACTGTGGAGCGTCCCGACCCGCAGAAGAACAGTGTCTGGCCTGGCATCGAAATAGGCGTAGACGTGGGTGCCACACCGCGCACAAAAGCAGCGCTTCTTGCCCGGCGTGGATTCATAGGCGGTAATCGCTTCTTCGCCGGCGACGACATTGAACCCTTCTCGTGTCACCAGAGCACTTGAGCCATACACCGTGCCGTGAATCTTCCGACACGTCTCACAGTGGCAGTGCATAAAGCCCCGGACCGGTGCCGTAATTTCAAAGCGAACCGTCTGACAGTGACAGCTGCCGGTTATCACAGTGTTCTCCTTTCACGACGCGAGGAGTAGACCTCAGTCCGCACCGCGAGCTGCGGCTCGGCGCAGGCGGTCCATGATCGCCCGTCCGAGCCCCTGTTCAGGAACGGCCTCGACCACCAGTCGGTCAAGACCAAGCCGGTCAAAGCGGTGGAGGGCGGCAAACAGGTTGGCCGCCGCTTCGAGTACATCGCCCCCAGCCGATAAGGCTTCCTGGTGGGTGTAGGCTGCGGCTGCCGGGACGGGTCTGAGGCTGAGTAAGCCGACCCGCTCCTGGGGAGACGGCCGGGGAAGGGCCTGACCGGGGGCGAGCAGGGTCAGCCGAACGTGGGGGGCGTAGTGCTGGGGCAGGGTGCCGGGCGAGCGCGGATCAGCGTCGGTGGAAGAGGGTAGGCGAACCGGGCCGATCAGGGCTTCGATCTCCTCCACGCTCAGCCCGCCCGGCCGCAAGACTACCGCCTCCTCGCTGCCCAGCGCACACACCGTGGACTCAAGCCCGACCGGGCACGGCCCGCCGTCCAGAATCAGCTCGATTTTCTCTCCCAGCGTATCCTGCACGTGCTGGGCTGTGGTCGGGCTCACATAGCCAAACGGGTTGGCGCTCGGAGCGGCAATCGGCGTCCCTGCGGCGCGTAGCAGGCTGAGGGCGACCGGATGGGCCGGCATGCGCAGCCCGACCGTGCTAAGCCCGGCGGTGACGAGATCTGGAATGACGGGCTGTTTGGGCAGCACCAGGGTCAGGGGACCGGGCCAGCAGCGCTGCATCAGAACCCTCGCCCGCTCGTCGATCCCAGACGCGTAGCGCGGCACGGCATCGACCTGGGCGATATGCACAATCAGCGGATCGAACGCCGGGCGCTGCTTGATGGCGAAGACCTGGGCCACGGCGCGTTCATTCAGGGCGTCAGCTCCGAGACCGTAGACGGTTTCGGTCGGAAAGGCGACCACGCCGCCGGCCTGTATACACGCGGCCGCTCGGTGGATGGCGCTCGGGACGGTCGCGTCGAGAATCTGGGCCATGGTCGCCCTCAGTCCTCCAGGGTCGGATAGGTATTGCTGCCCAGGGCGGCCTCAAACTCGCGTATCAACCGGTCCCGCCACTCCTGCTTCGCGCCATCGGTGCCCAGCTGGCGCCGCAGTCCTTCGAGCAGTTCGTGGCGCTCATAGCCGAACACCCTGAGCACCTCCTCGATCTTCTGGCCGGGCACGGCGCTGGTAATGCGCGGCTGGCCGCTGTCATCAATGACGACCGAGGCGTCGTGGACATGGCCGAACAGATTGTGGTAGTCGCCCAGCACGTCCTGGTAGGCACCGGTGAAAAAGACGCCCAGATAGTACGGCTGGCCGTCGAGGGGGTGGAGTTCGAGCGAGTCCTTGATGTCCCGCAGGTCGATGAAATGATCGACCTTGCCGTCCGAATCACACGTCAAATCCGCCAAATAGCCCTTGCGGTCGGGAATCTCGGCCAGCCGGTGCAGGGGCATGATGGGAAACAGCTGGTCCACGGCCCACGAGTCTGGGATGGACTGGAAGACAGAAAAATTACAGATGAACTTGCGGGCCAGGCGGCGCTCCAGGTCCTCAAACTCTTCGGGCATATGCCTGGCCAGTTTGGCAAATTTGAGCGCCCGCTCGCACACCCCCCAGAACAACTCCTGGCCGAGCCCGCGGTCTTCCAGGGACAGATAGCCCAGGTTGAACAGCGAGAACATCTCGTCGCGCTGTTCAATCACATCGTGGTAATACTCACGGTAGTTTTCGGCGTTGATCTCGGTATAGATGTCATACATTTCTTGAATGACCTGCGGTCGGCTGTCCGGGTCGGGCACATGAATCGGGCCGTTCAACAGGGTCAGCTCGTTGATGACATTACACACCAGCAGGGCGTGGGGAGCGGCGATCATCCGCCCATTTTCGGTCACGATAGTCGGTTCCCGCACATGCTCATTATCGCACACCTCCTTGATGGAGTAGACGATATCGTTAGCGTACTCCTGAACGGAGTAATTGACGCTCGACTCCGAGGCGGTGCGCGAGCCGTCGTAGTCAATGCCCAGGCCGCCGCCGACATCGAGGTAGTCGAGTTGGGGACACAGCGTGCGCAGCTTGGCGTACGTCCGCGCCGCCTCCTTGACCGCCTCCTTGATGCGTTTGATATCGGTCACCTGCGAGCCGATATGAAAATGCAGCAGTTGGAGACAGTCGCCCAGGTCGGCGCTGTTCAGGTAGCTGAGCCCTCCGAGCAGATCGGTGGTGGTAAAGCCGAACTTGGATAAGTCGCCACTCGACTTTTCCCATTTGCCGCTGCCGCGTGTCGACAGCTTGAGGCGCAGGCCGATCCGGGGACGAATGCCGAGCCGCTGACTCAGTTCGACGAGCCGCCTGAGTTCGGACAGCGTCTCCAGAACAATGAATACCCGCAGTCCGACCTGCTTGCCGCGCAGGGCGAGGCTCAGATATGCCTCGTCTTTGACCCCATTACAGATGATCGGCGCCTGCGGATTGTGGCTCAGGGCGAGAGCCAGGGTCAGTTCGGCCTTGCTGCCAACCTCGATGCCCAGGTTGTAGGGCTGGCCACAGCGTACGACTTCCTGGACCACCTCTTTTTTTTGATTGGCCTTGAGTGGATAGGCCGGAATATAGTCGCCGCTGTAGTCAAACTCCTGGATTGCGGTCCGAAAGGCCGTGACCAGTTTCTTGATCTGGCCGTCCAGAATCTGGGGGAAGCGCAGCACCAGGGGGGGTGACAGGCCGCGCCGGTGCAGTTCGGCCACGATTCGCGTCACGGCTACCGGTACGCTGCGGGGCGGGCCAAAGGCCAGGATAACGTGGCCGTCACGGCTGACCAAGAAATACTCCCCGCCCCAGTTGAGTAGCCCATACCGGTCGAGGTTTTCCTCGACCACGTTGGGGGCGAAAGTCGCTGGAGGGATGACCGTCGGGCGTATGTCGGCCCGGGGGGGTAAGAACCGATCCGGCTGGCTATCGCGGGCGTGCGCTGTCATGGCGACACTTCCTCTTGAGACGACGGACCTTGCTTCCACGCTATCGGGGATACGACCGGGAGGCTCAGCGCCGGACGCCGACATGGCTTGAGGAGGTGGAAAGAGCAACGAGACCGGGCAGTCCTTCCGCTCGGTGCTGGTCCGAAAACAGGGGGCGTTGTGCGTGTCTTCAAGGAAGGGAGTCCACCTCGTGCTGTTCGGCAAAGAGCAGCCACCCCTACCGCCTTTGCTGGGTGCTGTCAAGATAAATCCGGGCCTCTAGGCTCGGCGCGTCCAGCATTGAGCCTGACGAACCGATTCCGTACAATACGGCCCATGGAGAGCAGTGCGGCCGCAGTCCGCGTCGGTCTGGTCCAGATGACGTGTGGAGACGAACCCGGCGCCAACCTCGACACAGCGGTGCGCCGCATCGAAATGGCCGCCCGGCGCGGCGCCCAGATTGTGTGTCTGCAAGAACTCTTTGGCTCGGTCTACTTTTGCCAGCGCGAGGATACCAGCTGTTTTCGGCTGGCCGAGCCGATTCCCGGACCGACAACCGACACCCTCAGCCGTGTGGCGCGAGACCGTCAGGTGGTGTTGATCGCGCCGATTTTTGAGAAGCGGGCGGCGGGTTTATTCCACAACTCGGTGGCGGTCATCGACGCCGACGGGACGCTGCTGGGCACCTATCGCAAGATGCACATCCCGGACGACCCGCTGTACTATGAAAAGTTCTATTTCACCCCAGGCGATCTGGGTTTTCAGACGTTTACGACCCGCTACGCCCGGATCGGCGTCCTGATCTGCTGGGATCAGTGGTTTCCCGAGGCTGCTCGCCTGACCGCGCTGGGCGGCGCCCAGCTGCTGTTCTACCCAACGGCGATCGGCTGGCACCACGCCGAATGCGCCGAAGAGCGCCAGGTGCAGCGTCACGCCTGGCAGACAATCCAGTGCGGCCATGCAGTTGCCAACGGGGTGTTTGTGGCGGCGGTGAACCGGGTTGGCACGGAGGACGGCTTGCAGTTCTGGGGCTCCTCGTTTGTCAGCGACCCGTTTGGCCGCGTGCTGGCCAGCGCCGGAACCGAGGACGAAGAGACCCTGGTGGTCTCGTGTGACCTGGGTCGCATTGAGACGGTCCGTCAGGAGTGGCCGTTCCTGCGCGACCGACGGATCGATGCCTACGCCAATCTTACCAAACGCTATCTCGACTGAGCGTGCCGCCGCACGCGGGGCGTCCGGCCCGGCCCGCACGCCGGCCAGTCTCGGCCTGCGGCTGCCCGCCGAGTGGGAGCCGCACGCGGCTACCTGGCTCTCCTGGCCACACAATGTCGAGACGTGGCCGGGCCGCTTTGCCGCCATCCCGCCGCTGTTCTGCGCCATGGTCAGCGCCCTCCACCTCCGCGAGCGGGTGCATATCTGCGTCAACGACGCTGCGGCCGGTCGGGCGGTCGTCTCCCGGCTGGCCCGGTCTGGGGTGGATGGGGACCGGCTCGGTGTGTATGCGATACCGACCAACGACGCCTGGGCGCGGGATCATGGCCCCATTTTTGTGACGCGACCGAGCCGGGACCGAGCCGCTCGCACCGAACTGGCCCTGGTAGACTGGCGTTTCAATAGCTGGGGCGGCAAATATCCGCCCTGGGATCTGGACGACGCGGTCGCGAGCCACATTGCGACCCGGCTGGCGATTCCTCGCTTTGTCCCCGGGCTGGTGCTGGAGGGCGGGTCTATCGATGTCAACGGACGCGGCACGCTGCTGACCACCGAGGCGTGTTTGCTGCATCCGAACCGTAATCCGGCTCTCGACCGCCAGGATATGGAGGCCGCCCTGCGCGCCTTTCTCGGGGTGGACACCATCGTCTGGCTGGGCGCGGGCATTGTTGGCGATGACACCGACGGGCATGTGGATGACCTCGCCCGCTTTGTGAACCCGACCACCGTCGTGTGCGCGGTTGAGGACGACCCGCTCGACCCCAATTATCGCCCTCTGCAAGACAACCTGGCCCGGCTGCGGCGCGCGACCGACCAGGCCGGACGCCGACTGACGGTCGTCCCCCTGCCGATGCCGGAACCGGTCCTGTCCAAGGATACGGACAGCCCCAGGCTGCCGGCCAGCTACGCCAATTTCTATATTGCCAACGGCCTGGTCCTGGTCCCGACCTATGACCAGCCGAACGACCGGCGCGCCCTGGACATCCTCCGGGGCCTGTTTCCCGACCGCCGGGTGCTCGGCCTGCCGTGTAGCGACCTGGTCTTGGGCCTGGGTGCGATTCACTGTGTGACCATGCAACAGCCGGCCGCCGACGGCGCGCCGCCAGGGAATGGAGTCGAATAACCCCCATGTCGGTCCCCCAGGAAATCCAGACCGAAGTCGAGCGCCTGCGCTCCGAGCTGCGCCACCATAACCATCGCTACTACGTGCTCGACGATCCGGAGGTGAGCGACGCGGACTACGACCGGCTGTTTCGGCGTCTGAGCCAGCTGGAAGCTGAGTATCCTCAGCTCCAGGACCCGCTGTCACCGACCCAGAAGGTCGGCGCATCGCCTCTCAGCGAGTTTGTCTCGGTGCGGCACCGGGTACCCATGCTGTCCCTGGCCAACGTCGTCAACCGCGAAGAGATGCAGGAGTTTCAGGACCGTTTGCAGCGTTTTCTCGACACCGACGAGCCGATTGTGTATGTGGCCGAGCCCAAAATTGACGGCGTGGCGGTCGAGCTGGTGTATGAAAACGGCCACTTTGTCACCGGCTCAACCCGGGGCGACGGCACAACCGGTGAAGACATCAGCCACAATATCAAGACCATCCGGTCCGTGCCGCTGCGCCTGCTGGACCAGGGCGTGCCCATTCCGAGCCACCTGGAGCTGCGGGGTGAGGTCTTTCTGTCAAACGCCGCATTTCGTCGCCTCAACGCCGAACGGCTCGAAGCCGGTGAGTCGCCCTTTGCCAACCCTCGCAACGCGACCGCCGGCTCCCTCAAACAGCTTGACTCGGCGGTGACGGCCAAACGCCCGCTGGACCTCTTCTGTCACGGCCTGGGTCATTTCGAGGGCGGGGGACTGGCCTCGCACCAGGAGTTTGTCCAAGCGCTCCAGTCCTGGGGGCTGAAACCCGTGCCCCACGGACGGCTGTGTCGGGATTTGTCCGAGGTGTTTGCGGTCTGTGACACGCTGGAAGCGCAGCGTGACGCGCTGCCGTTTGAAATTGACGGCGTGGTGGTGCGGGTTGACGATTTCACGCTGCAACACCGCCTGGGAGCGATCTCGCGCTCGCCACGCTGGGCGGTGGCGTATAAATTTGCCGCCCGACAGGCCACGACCCGCGTTGTGTCTATCGTCCCCCAGGTCGGACGGACGGGGACGCTGACGCCGGTAGCGGAACTGGAACCGGTCGGTATAGGCGGGGTGACGGTCAAGAGCGCCTCGCTGCACAACATGGACGAGATTCGTCGCAAGGATATCCGCATCGGCGATACGGTCGCTGTGGAACGGGCCGGGGATGTCATTCCCTACGTGGTCAAAGCGCTGCCCGACAAGCGGACCGGAGAAGAGACCGTCTTTGTCATGCCCGACCGGTGTCCGGTATGCGGGGCCGAGGTCGAACGGGAAGAGGGCGAGGCCGCCTACCGCTGTACGGGACTGGCCTGCCGGGCCAAGCTCAAGGAGAGCCTCAAGTTCTTCGCCGGCCGGGATGGCCTGGATATCGAGGGCCTGGGCGACAAGATTGTTGAGCAGCTGGTCGAGACCGGCTTGGTCACTGACCCGGGCGACCTGTACGGCCTGTCACAAGAACAGCTGGCCGGTCTGGAGCGTCTGGCCGACAAGTCGGCCCACAATCTGCTCGTCGCGATTGAGAAGAGCAAGACAACCAGCCTGCCGCGCTTCATCGCCTCCCTCGGCATTCGTCACGTGGGTGAGGCCACGGCCAGGCAGTTGGCCGAGCATTTCGGCCAGTTCGAGCCGATCAGGAAGGCTGAAGACCCTGCGGATTTTGAAGAGATTCGGGATATCGGGCCGGAAGTAGCGCGCAGTCTGGCCCACTTCTTTGCCCAGGACCAGAACCAGCGTGTCATCGACAAGCTGCTGAGCGCCGGGGTCCACTTTCCTACCGTGGCGGCCCGACGAGAGGGCAGGCTGAGCGGCCAGACCTTTGTGCTGACCGGCAGCCTGGCCAGCCTGACCCGCTCCCAAGCCCAGCAGCGGATTGAAGCCTTGGGCGGTAAATCGACCTCTGGGGTATCCAAAAAAACGAGCTATGTGGTGGCCGGGGCAGAGCCGGGTGCAAAACGCGACAAAGCCGAGCGCCTGGGAGTTGCAATCCTGAGCGAGGAGGAGTTTCTGCGTCTGGTCGGGAGTGAAGACGAGACCTAGACGAGGAGACGATCCGAGTCGTTGCGGCCCAGCGCGGGGTTTAAGCGCAGGTCGCGCGGGACGGGATAGATAGACGCATCGAAGGAGCATCGACATGAAGTGGGATGAGGTCTGTAAAGACAGCCTGCTCCAGGATTTGCCGTACAAGATTGAACTCAACGAGTGGGGAAATATCGTCATGAGCCCGGCTTCCAATCGGCACGGCAACCTGCAAACCAAAATCGCCTTTTACCTGATGAGCCATATGCCGGACGGCACGGTGCTGACCGAATGCTCGGTAGACACGTCCAAGGGGGTGAAAGTGGCCGACGTGGTATGGGTGTCTGAGGCGTTTCTGCAACGCAACAGGGGCACGACGCCGTATGTCGAGGCTCCCGAGGTGTGTGTCGAGATACAGTCCCCCGCCAACTCTGACGCGGAAATGGCCGACAAACGGAGCGTGTACTTTGCCGGGGGAGCGCGTGAGTGCTGGCTGTGCGACGAGGACGGTCATGTGTCGTTTTTCAGCCGGCAGGGAAAAATGGACCGCTCGCAACTCTTTCCGGCCATGCCAGCCCGGGTCGAAGCCGAGGCCTGATGGTCTTTGTCAGGGCGCAGGCGCGTTGACACTGCGCCGGGCTATGGTGTACATTTCCGGGACAACGCGGGTGTAGCTCAGCTGGCTAGAGCGCGACCTTGCCAAGGTCGAAGTCGCCGGTTCGAAGCCGGTCACCCGCTTCCTCCAAAGTCCCTGACCAGCCAGGGACTTTTTTTTGGGCCGAAGCCGAGCCGGCTCGCTTGACGCTGGGCGAGCGGGCTGCCACAAAGGGGGGCATCAGCGTTCTCCTGTGTCCCCGATGGCAGACGAACCCATGCGGATTTTTCTGATCGACGGCCAGTCCTACATCTACCGCGCCTTCTACGCCGTGCGCGAGCTGAGCAACGCCAGCGGCTTTCCGACCAATGCCATCTTCGGCTTTGTGAACATGCTCCAAAGAGTCCAGGACACCTATCAGCCGAGCCATCTGGCGATCATCTTTGACGCGCCGGGCAAGACCTTCCGCCACGAGCGCTACAGCGAGTACAAGGCCAACCGGCAGTCCATGCCTGACGCGTTGCGGCAGCAAATCCCGCGTATCAAAGAGGTCGTCGCGGCCTACCGCATTCCGGCCATTGAGCTGGCCGGCTATGAGGCTGACGACATTCTGGCCACCCTGGCCGGCCGCTGGGATCGCGACGGGGCCGAGGTCGTTCTGGTGTCCGGCGATAAGGACCTGATGCAGCTGGTATCCGAGCGGGTGACGATGCTCGACACCATGAAAAACAAGATCATCGGGATTGAAGAGGTGCGGGCCAAGTTCGGCGTCGAGCCCGGACGGGTAGTTGAAGTCCAGGCCCTGATGGGCGACTCGACCGACAATATTCCGGGCATTCCCGGGGTAGGTCCAAAGACGGCCATGAAACTCATCGCCGAATGGCACGACCTCGAAAACGTCCTCAGCCACAGTGATGCCATCAAGGGCAAGCTGGGCCACAGGATCCGTGACAACAGCGAGTTGGCCCGTCTGTCCAAGGAACTGGCGACCCTGTGCCGCGAGGTCCCGCTTGAGGTCGAACTGGACAGCCTGGCCTGCCAGGAGCCCGACATCGACCGGCTGCGGGAGCTGTTCAGCGAGTTTGAGTTTCGCCGCCTGCTGGACGATCTGGACGCCGGCTGGGAATTTTCCCTGGATGACGAAGCGGCCAAGACGGGACGCTACGAAGTCGTCCGCACCGCCGACCAATTGCAACACGTGCTCGACCAGATCCGGGCGGCCAAGACCTACTGCCTGGATACCGAGACGACCGCCCTCAATCCGCTCGATGCCGAGCTGGTCGGGGTCGCTCTGTCGGTCCGCGAGGAACACGCCTGGTATGTGCCGGTCGGCCATACGGCCGCAGGCGCCGAGTCCCAGCTGCCACGCCAGACTGTGCTGGCCGCCCTGCGCAGCCTGTTTGAGGACGCCTCGCTGTCGCTCATCGGCCAGAACCTCAAATACGATATTCTGGTTCTGGCCAAGTACGGGCTGTGGCCCGGGCGTCTGGCCGGCGACACCATGCTGGCCTCGTATCTGCTCGATCCCGCCACCCGGCATAATCTGAACGATCTGGCCTGGGAGCAGCTGCACTACAGCATGACCAGCTATGAGGAAGTGACCGACGGGGCCAAAAAGGGCTTTGCCGAGGTGGCGGTCGAGGCGGCGGCCGGCTATTCGGGCGAAGACGCCGATATCACCCTGCGCCTGGCCCAGCGCCTGTTTCCGCGCCTCGACGATGAGGACATGGGCGAGCTGTTCTCCGAGGTTGAGCTGCCCCTGGCCCTGGTCCTGGCCCGCATGGAGCTGGCCGGCATTCTGGTTGACCGCGATTTTTTGGCCGGACTGTCGGCCGAGTTCAGCCAGCACCGCAGCCGGCTCGAACATGAAATCTACGAACTGGCCGGTGAGGAGTTCAACATCGCCTCGCCCCAGCAGCTCCAGCGCATCCTGTTTGACAAGCTGGGCCTGCCGCGCGGCAAAAAGACCAAGAC
>JAAXHF010000533.1 GCA_012271025.1 Deltaproteobacteria bacterium
CATGTATTCGTCGAGGTCGGGGAAGTCGTGCAGGCCGCTCAGGATCTGGCCGCGCACGCCGACCAGGGGCTGGATCTGTTTGGGCTCCTGATCCTCCTCGTTCTCGTCGTCCTCGTCGTCCTCACCCAGGGTCTGCCGGGTGTCCTTGACCAGCAGCTGGGGCAGCCGCGCCGCGTCAGAGACGTGGTAAAACCGGCCCTTGGTTTTTTCGGACATGTAGGACAGCAGCCGCAGGTTGACGGTGTCGGCCCCAATCCGGATCGTGGTGATCGAAATCTGGCGCTGGGTAATCAGATTGACCAGGGGGTAGTGGTCGGCCGGGCTGCGGTTGGTGTCGCCGTCGGTCAGCAGGATGATATGGCGGATGGCCCGACGGGTCTGTCCCAGCTGGTCGGCGGCGGTTTCCAGGGCTCTGAAAAAATCGGTGCCGCCGCCGTACTGCAAGCGTTCTATTTTATCGCGCAGCTCGTTCCGGTTCTGGGACAGGGGTCTCAGCGCAGACAGAACATACGCCTCCGAGTCAAAGGCGACCGCCCCGGCCATGTCGCTGTCCCTGAGTTGACGCAGCACGGCCAGGGCCGCCTGCTGGGCGTAGTGCATTTTCTGACCGTCGTGCAGCCCCCGGACCTTGCTGTTGTAGCCCATGCTGTTGGAGCGATCGATGATCAGAAACAGAGCGATCGGGATGCGTTTCTTTTTGAGCGTTTTGGGCGCGGGCGGGGGTTGTTCCTGAAAGGTGATGGGTAAGACCCGCTCGACCGGCGTCTGTCGAAAGGCCAGATCGCCGAAAGATCGGGTGCCCCCGGCCATTAGAAAGCCGCCGCCAAAATCGCGCACGTAGCGCTCGATGACCCGCATCTGGCGGTCGGTGATGCCGCCCCGGCCGATATCGTCAAACACCAGACAGTGATAATCGAGCAGATCCGACAGCCTGGTCGGGATGCCCTCGGGACTGCGGAACTCGATATCGACTTCCTTGAGTTGAAGCGCGCGGGCCAGGTGGGTGCGCGGGTTGTCGGTAATGACCAGCGAGCGCACCTTGCCCGAGACGGCCAGGGTGGCGTGTTGGCGGTTATTCCCGGCCACAGTATCCGGCTCGGCCCTGATTTCGGCTCGCAGCAGATAGTTGCCGGGCTGCATGATCTGGGCCGGCACCTCGAAAACCGACAGGCCGGGCCCGAGCTGGACCGACTGATTGGTCAGCCGATCCCGGTTGGCGTGGATGGTCACCCGGCCCTCGACCGCCTGTTCATTGCCGTTGCGGACCACCAGGCGCAGGGTAAACACGCTGCCCTCCCGGACCAGGGGCGGGATGACGAATTTTTCCAGGGAGATCTCGGGCTGTTGGCCTGAGGGCGGAATGACCGGAAAAATACTGATGCCCATCTGCCGCGCCAGGGCCAGATGCTGGCGCGCCGAGCCGCTCGTCTCGTTGCCGTCGGTCATCAGCAGCAGGCGCTTCTGGGCCTGTTCGGGATAGAGGGCAAACACCCGCTCCAGGGCTTCGGCGATATTCGTTCCGCCGCCGGTGTGGGCCTCGTCCGGGTCGACCGACACGCTGACCGAAGTCGGCGGGCCGGGCGGGACAAGCAGGCTGGTATCGGTGGCAAACGCCAGGGCGGAAAACTCCTCTTCGGCGGTCAGATGACCGCGCAGCTGGGCCAGGTAGTCGTTCATCCACTGGCGGCCCTCACGCGAGATGCTGTCCGAGGTATCCAGCGCCGCAACCAGGGCCAGCTTATGCTCGGACAGGGTGGTTTGCAGGTTGAGGCCGGCCAGGCCGGCGACCAGAGCGACTGCGGCCAGGCTGCGCAGCACGGCGGCGCTGAACAACACCCCCCGTCCGCGCTGCCACACCAGCGGCAGCCACAGTAGCGGGACCAGGGCCAGCAGCCAGAACCAGTCCGGCTCAAGAAAGACGTAGCTGCGTCCAAAAATATCGTAGCTCATTCCGCCCTCGCTCGGGTATACCGCCACAGCGCGTACAGCCATTCCAGAAACAGCAGGCCTGCGGCGCCGTAGTACAACAGCTGGCCAAACTCGACCGGCACGGTGCGGCTGACCTCGTGGGAAGACTCGGAGGTGTCCAGAACGACCGGCGCCGCCTCTGGAGCGGGCTCGGCCTGAGGCTGGCGTCCGATGTCCGACTCGAGTTCATCGAACAAATTCGCGTACCACATAGTCCGGTAGTCGCCGTTTTGCAGCCGATAGGCGCCCACGTGAGGAATATCCACCGCTGCGGCTTCGAGTGAGCGCGTTTCGCCGTCGGGCAGGGTCAGTTCCAGCGTCTCAAGCGCAACCGAGGTCGGCACAAAGAAGGTTTCGCCGGGCGTGGTTAGGGCCGGGACGCTGGGGTCTGGCGGCAGCAACCAGCGCACCGCGTTCAGAAACAGCAGCAGCAGGCTCAGATTGTCGGAGTCGGTCAGGTTGCCCCGGCCCAGGTCAAAGGCCAGGCACACCACCCGGTGGCCGTCTTTTTCGCCGGTCAGCGCCAGCGGCACCTCGCCGTCGGCGGTGCGTGACGAGATCAAAACCTGGGCCCACGCCGGCAGGGCCAGCACCCGGGCCTTCTTGAGCGGCAGGGCGTCAACATACTGCAGGTTATGCAGAATCTCGTGGCTCTCGCGCCAGTCCAGAATGCTGAGGTCTTTGGCCTCGGCCACGACCGGAAAGAGCGGATTGTCCAGGGGCGGGAAGACGTACAAACTGTTGGCGGCGACCGCCGTGCCGGGGACGAACTGGTGGAACAGGACGATGTCCTGGGGCTCAAGGCTGAGCGTGGAAAAGTCGTCCGGGCTGACTGCAGTCAGGCTGAGGTTGGGAATCGAGCGGCTGACCCGTTGCAGCTCGCTGTGCAGGCTGGAGCTGGTCGAGACCAGGACGAGGCGGCGCTCATGACCCTGGGCCACCCAGGCCAGGGCCTGGTTGTCGACCGACAGCCCGTCGTCGGGGCTGATCCGGGCGACCAGCTGGCCGGCCTCGCTGAAGTTGCCGATTGAAAAGGACGCGCTCTCGCGGGCCGGCAGGCTGAACGTCCGGCGGAAGATCTGGCGCTCGTTCAGGTGGACCGTCAGGCTGCCCCGCTTGGTGCGTGCGGCGTAGTTACGGACCAGAATATAGGCGCGGGCCTGCGAGTAGTGCTGGAACGGGTTCTGGTACAGGTTGAGGGCGGCCAGGGCGATATTGTCGTCGTTGCGACCGACCCGGTGATAGACCAGATGCGCCAGCTGGTCCTGGGTCAGACTGAGCTGGGTCTGGGGCACGTCGGTGAAGACGTGAACGCTGGCCCGCTGGCCGGCCCGGTCGCGCTGGGCCAGGGCCAGTTCGACCCCGAGGTCGAGGTTGGTCGGGCTGTCCTCGGGCCGCAGCGATTCGAGCAGATGCAGAAAGACGCGGTGGTCGGTGGTGAAGCCGCTGACTACTCGGGGGCGAGCCGCCACGCTGATCAGCATCACCTCGTCGAGCGGTCCGAGGGACCGCACGACCTGGACGGCCTGGTCGCGGGCCAGGCTGAAGCGCTGGGTGGTGCCCTCACGGACCTGCATGCTGGCCGACACGTCAAAGACCAGGATGTGGCGGTTGCCCTGAACCTCGGTGACCGTATGGGGGCGATAGGGGTGCAGCAGCCCGCTCAGCAGCAGGCTCAGCAGCAGGGCTTGCAGCAGGAACAGCAGACTCGGCATGAACCGCCGGACGCGGACGCTGTCCTCCCTGATCTCGTTCCAGAACATCAGGCTGGACACCTCAACCCGTTTCCGCCAGCGCTCCCGCAGGTAGACCAGGATCAGAATGCCCAGCAGGGCAAAGAGCGGCAGGGCGGCTGGATTCAGAATGCCCATGGCACGCGTGTCCTAACGCAGGGCCAGCAGCCCGGTCCGAGTCAGCTCGTGGCTGACCACCTGGCTGACCGTCTGACGGGTCGAGACCCGGCTGTACAGAATCTGGTGCTGGTGACAGAAGTCACGCACGGCGTCGAGGTGGGCCTGCAGCAGCTCCTGGTAGCGGCTCAGGTTGGCCTCGCTGAGCGTGATCCAGCGCTCGGCACCGTCCTCAACGTCGTACAGCTTGCCGCGGCGGAAGAGCCGCCTGGGGTCCAGCTCGGCGGCGCCCAGGACGTGGACCGCCTTGACCTCATAGCCGCGCGCCTTGAGGAAGGCCAACGACTCTGCGTACTGTTCGGCCGGCGTCATGAAATCCGAGATGATGATCGCCACCCCGGGCTCCAGGGTTTGCCCGATATAGGCTCGGACCGATTCTCGCAGAGCGGTCTTGCCGCTCGCCGACAGGCTGTCAAGAAACGGCCGGAGCCGAAAGAACCGGCTGCGGTGACGCAGAAACGGGGTGGCCCGAAAGGCCGGCGTCCGGGCGTCGGGGGCGGCCAGGGCAATCAGCCGCAGGGTGTTGTTGTTGGCCAGTACGACATAGCTGAGGGCCGACATGATATCCAGGGCAAAGACGAACTTGTCGTCCACGGTCGGCACGCCCATTGAGGCGCTGGTGTCGAGGAAGAGGTGGAACGGAATCTCGCGTTCGGCGGTAAAGGTCCGAACCATGAGCTGATCGAGCCGGCCCACGGCGTTCCAGTCCAGATACCGGAAATCGTCGCCGGGCGAGTATTCCTTGAAGGATTCAAACTCGATGCCCGAAGCCTGGCTGGTGCGCGGAATCGGGGTTTCACCCGGGCGGTGGCCGCGCGCCGTGCGGACGCGAATATGAAACCGGTTCAGGGTCTTGAAAAAGGCGGAATCAAGGCTGGCCACGGTCGGATCGCCCTATTGGAGTTGACGCGCGCTGCTGAGGATGCGCTCAATCAGGCTGTTGGGATCGACATTGTCCGCCTCGGCCGCAAAATTGAGCACCAGGCGATGGTTGAGGGTCGGCCCGGCCACCCGGTTCACGTCGTCGTAGCTGACGTTGGCCCGGCCGTCGAGCAGGGCCACGACTTTGGCCCCCAGCATCAGGGTCTGGCCGCCGCGCGGGCTTGAGCCAAAAGACACGTAGCGGTTGATCTCTTCGTCTTTGGCCAGCGTCACCACAGCCTTATCCTCCGCGCTCATATAGTTGGCCTCGGCTGGAATCGTGGCATGAATCAGAGCCGCGATATACTCCTCTATGTGCGGGGCGACGATGACCTCGCGGACCAGATGACGCAGAGCCATGATTTTTCCTGGGGCCGTGCCCTGTTCAAAGACGGGCTGGATCTCGGGCAGTTCGGTCGTCGTGGTCGCGCTGATGATGCGCTGGACTTCCTGATGGGTCGGGTAGCGCAGGCGGACCTTGAAGAAAAAGCGGTCCAGCTGGGCCTCCGGCAGTGGATAGGTGCCCTCCATCTCAATCGGGTTGAGGGTGGCCAGGACAAAAAAGGGCGGCGCCAGACGGTGGGTGGTGCCGGCCACCGTCACCTGCAGTTCGGCCATGGCTTCGAGCAGGGCGGCCTGGGTTTTGGGGGTGGAGCGGTTGATCTCGTCGGCCAGCAGCACGTGCGAGAAGATCGGCCCCGGCACAAAGCTGAAATCGCGCCGGCCGTCCTCGCCGTCCATGACCATGCGGGTGCCGGTGACGTCGGCCGGCATGAGGTCGACCGTAAACTGAATCCGGCTGAAGCTGAGGTTCAGCGCCTCGGCCAGCGAGCGGACGATCAGCGTCTTGCCCGTTCCCGGCACGCCCTCAATCAGGACGTGGCCGCCGGCAAAAAAGGCGATCAGGATGTTCTCAATCAGTTCGTCGTGGCCGACCACGATCCGGGCCACTTCTGACTGGATGCGGCGAAACGTTTCCTGGAATTCGGCGACGAGGCTGGCCGCAGGAACTTCACTTGCGGTTTGGCTCAGCGTTTCGCTCATCTCGGCTCTCCTCGGGAAAACAGACGTTTGACAATAGCCTCGTATTCGGGCGGGATCTTGGCCTTGCGGATGGCGTCGTCCAAAGACTGCTCCTGACTCAGCCGGCGGCGTGATTTGCTGGGCGGCAGCTCGCCCTCGTACTTGACCGGCTCGCCGTCCCCGCCCCGGGTGAGTTCATAGGTGCTGTCCAGCGACAGCTGGAAGGTCTGCGGGCTGTCGCCCAGACTGGCCCGGTCGCCGAACAGGTTCGGGTCGGTGCCGCTGCCGGCTCCCATCCCCGCTCCGCCCGCACTACCACCGCTGCCCGGCGTCTGTGGGGTCTGGGGTTGAAAGCTGCCGCGGGCGTTTTTGCGGTCCAGGCGAGCTTGGCTGAGCTGTTGCAGGCCGCTGCCCTGGGTTGGCGTCTGGGCGCCCGCCGGGCCTACGGCGTCGCTCGCCTCACGGGTGCGTCCGTCCTGCGATCTGTTCGTGGCCTGGATCGAATAATCGGCCCTGTCCTTGGGCGTGGTGGCGGCTTGCAGGGCGTCGAGATCCAGATGCTCGGGCAGGGGTGGGGCGGTGGGTACCTCGGATTGGGCTGACGGGTCTGGAGTGGGCGGAATCGATAAGCCGTGCAGAGTGTCACGGATCGACTGCTGGAGTTCGTCGGACAGCGAGGCCAGGGTTTGCAGGGCCGGGTTGGTCGTGTCGCCGTTCATGGCCATGGGCTGGTCCGTGGCCGCCGACGTATCGTGCTCGGGGAACAGGCTGCTCTCGCCCCAGCTTTCCGAGGCGGGAGGGATAAGCGACATTTTTTCGTCAATCAGCGTTTCCATCCGTTCGGGCAGGTTTTGGGCCAGCTGCTGCATATTGACTAGGCTGAACGGATCGTCCTGCTGCTGGGAGGAGAGGGGCGGAATCAGGGCGGTCAGGCTCAGCAGGCCAAGTGCGGCCAAAAAGGGCAGGCTGGTCCACGGAATCCGGCGCGGAGCGACCTTGGGGATATCCCAGTCGGCCAGCCGGGCGGTGTTATCGGCCAGCAGGTGTGGCCACAGGCGCGAGGCTGGGGCTACGCCGGCCTGGAGCTGGGCGGCCAGGGTGGAGACCCGCTCTTGCAGGCCGGCGCGTTGATCGGCCCGGCGGGCAGCCCGGACCATATCCGTCCAGTCCCGCACGCCGCGACGCAGGCTGATAAACAGCAGGCCGAGCAGGCCGAGGCCGAGCGGCCAGCTGACCCAGGCAAAAAGAGGGGAGGCAAGCTCGAGCTTATAGGCGCACACGATCAGAACGCAGCTGACCAGGGCCAGGGCCGTGCCGAAAATATACACGCGATGCTGGAAGGTGTAGCGATTCAGCCGTCCCCGCAGCCGTCGCAGCCGGTCTTCTATGTCTGCCAGGGCCAGCTGCTCCTGTGTTCCTGGGACACCTACCATTGCTGACTGCTCCCTTTCTGGTGCGCAAGCATGTCCACGCTCCGGTTCCCCTGTGTACAGACCGCCGTTCGACTCGTGTCGGGTCTCACTCAGGGCCTCACCCGCCCTAAGTGCTTGATGTTCCTGGCCGTACTGGCGTCTCGTGCGAAGCGCTCCCAACAATAGTCGAGAGCATGACACAGGTCAACTCGGGAAAACTGCCGCCGGCCACCCCTCGGCACCGGCGGCTCCTGGCTGTGCCGAGGCTCATCGTCTATACACACAGCCATGACCGCGCACCTCCGAGTCCTCAGCCTGGTCGGCCTGCTCACGCTGCTGGCGAGCGCCTGCCACGAACCCCTGCGGCCGCCATATATCGTGCCCGAGCTGCACAACTGGCCCGAGACGTATAGCGGTACCCCAGGTTTGCGGCTGCACGTTTTTCAGACCGGCTGGCTGACCCTGCCGAGCCGGCTGGTGTATGAGGGCGGCAGCGTCTTTGGCCGGACACAGCTCGACGTGCTGGTGTTTGCCATCCAGCACCCCGACCGGGGGCTGGTGCTGGTCGGCACCGGGCTCAACCGGGCGCTGGCCGACTCCTCGGCCGATGGTCCCCAGACCTACCTGGAAATCCCGCTGTCAGTCATCGGACGGGCTCGGCTGGAGGGCGGGCAGGACATTGTCGCCCAGCTTGAAGACGCCCGGCTGGCGCCCGACGGGCCGACGCATATCATCCTGCCCGACCTGCGACCCGATCATGCCGGGGAGCTGGAGCATTTTTCCGAGGCTGTGGCGGTGGTGAGCCGCGCCGAACACGCCGCCGCGCTGGGGCAGACCGGGCTGGGGGCGTACCTGCCCAAAGAGTATGACCAGGTCACCCGGTGGCAGTTCATGGATTTCGGCCAGGCCGAGCCGCTCGGCCTGCTGGCTGGAGCCCAGGACGTGTTCGGTGACGGCAGCCTGGTGCTGCTCGACGCCAGCGGCATGACTGCCGGCGGCCTGGCGGTGCTTGTCCGGCTGCCCTCGGGACCGGTGCTGTTATGCGGCAGCCTGGCCTGGACCAGGCAGCAGCAGGTGTATGCCCGTCTGCCCGGGCTGGCCTTTGATCGGAGCGCCTGGTGGGATAAGATCTGGCGGGTAAAGAAATGGAGTCAGCTCGCGCCTGAGCTGACGGTTTTGCCCGACCATGACTGGCGAACGGTTGAGGAGCGGGCAACGGCCGATATGCAGCTCCACATATTTGAGGAATGACAACCGACACGGGAGGGGCGCGCCGCCCCGACGACTCGTTGCAGACGATGGAGGTCACGATTCTTGGCCACGGCTCGCTGATGAGCGGGCGAGGCTTAGCCTTCTCGGGGACGTTTGCCGTTCGCCGGGCCGGCATTGTGGCGCTGGCCGACTGTCGGCGGGGGTTTGCCAAGCTGTCGATGTACGGCAACCGGTTTGCCACCGATGTGGAGTTGGCGCGGCTGCCCTTGCAGGGCCGGCGGGTTTCCCCCCACACCGGCCGGGCCGACGGGACCGAGACCCTGGCCCTGAGCGTCTCCCTTGACGACGGCTACCGGCTGATGAAGCGGGAGGGGTATCAGTCCGAGGCAGCCCGGCAGCTGGTCCGTCTCGGGCAGCGGCAGGGCCTGGGGCTGGCCGATTTCCTGTGGCAGGTGCAGACCGAGGCCGGGCACGATGCGGTCGGCTATCGGCGACGGCTGTTTGAGCTGACGGGCTATACCTCGCCCCACTATATCCCGCATCCGGTGCGGATTGACGGAGACGAGACCGCCCTGATCTTTGTCGCGCCCGGCTTTGAGGCCACCGGTTCTGAGGCGGTCATCTCGGTCCGCCAGCAAACCGGCGTGCGGGGGCTGATGTCCGCCGGGCGGGCCTGGCAGCGCAAACCCAACGACGAGCAGCTGAGCTATATGGTGTCGTGCGTCCTGGGCGGCGTCCACGGACTCAAGATTGACGACCTGCTGCC
>JAAXHF010000570.1 GCA_012271025.1 Deltaproteobacteria bacterium
CGTTCAATCGACCGGTTGCGGAACAGATCGCGCTTTACCGGAAGCCGGAGTTTCGCGCGGCCTTTCGCCAGGACCTGCAAATCGGCGGCGCCATTTTCACCAACCAGTGGAATCAGGTTCACGTGGTCAAGGTGACGAAAGACCATAATACCCGGCATTTGAACAAAAGCATCGCGGACATTGCCGCGGAAACGCATAGCGACCCGGTTGATACGATCCTGGACTTGGCCATTGACGAAAGCCTGGAAATGGGCATTACGCTCTCGGTCATCAACACCAATCCTGACGAAGTGCGTGAGCTGATCACCAATCCCGACTGTCTCATCGGCCTGTCCGATGCCGGAGCGCACGTGGACCAGCATTGCGACGCCGGGGTGCCAACCTATCTGCTCGGGGAGTGGGTGAGAAAACGCCAGGCCATGCCGCTTGAGGAGGGCGTACGCCGTCTGACCTCAGAGCCGGCCCAGTTTCTCAATCAGCCCAAGAAGGGCAGGCTTGCCGCGGGCCTTGATGCGGACCTCGTCATTTTTGATCCCGAGACGATCGGTCCTCAGCCGCCCGAATGGGTCAACGATCTGCCGGGAGAGAAGCCCCGCTTGATTGAACGGGCCACCGGCGTCCAGCATACCATTGTCGGCGGCAATATCGTTTTTTCGGACAATGTCCACCAGGGCGGGCTACCCGGTACGCTGCTTCAGCCGTTCTGATGGGGCTGTCGGATTACGCTACAATAGGGGGCCAGGAGTGCGGGCTTCCAGCCCGTAAGCGGCCAAGATGGCCGCTCTCCCAGGCAGCGGGAGGGCGAGTGGCCCGAGGCGGGGGCCGCCGGACCGGTCCCGAGAGGCTCACGCCACAATATGCATCACACGTCGAGGAGGGGAGAGGGGATGACCCTACGTGCGGCCAAAATGCTTGAAGATGCCGGTGTAGGCTTTTTTCTCCGGCGGGCGGTAGGTTTTATATTTGCTCGTGGTCTTGCCCAATTCGACCAGCGACTCGGCCATCTTGACCGCACACACCACACCGTCAAGGACGGGTATCTCAAGTTCTCGCTCCAACTCGTCTGCAAACTGGGTAAACCCGGCGCAGCCGAGTAGAATAGCCTCGGCCTCGTCTTCGTCCCGCGCCCGGCGCGCTTCGAGGCGCAGCTTTTCGAGCGCTCCGGCCGGGTCTTTTTCCACATCAAGCACATACAGCGGAGAGGTACGGATACTCACCACTTTTTCCCGAAAGCCATACCCGGCGACCATTTCTTCGAGCATGGTGCGTGTCCGCGGAATCACCGTCACAATAGAGAAGCGCGCCGCCAGCATGGAGGCCATATACAGAGAGGCTTCGGCGATGCCGACAACCGGCTTGGTGGTGTATTCACGCGCGGCGTGCAGGCCTGGGTCGCCATAACAGGCGATAATATAGGCGTCGCACTGCTCGGCCTCTCCCTTTTGAACTTCTTCGAGCAGGCCGGGAATACTCAGATAGTCATCGTAGTAGGACTCGATGGAGGCCGGCCCGAATCGGGGGCTGACCGCCGTGATCTGGGTGCCCGGCCGGGCCACCGACTCGCCGGCCGCGCCGATTGCGCGCGTCATTTCCTCGGAGGTGTTGGGATTGATGATCTTGATCTTCATGCCAGTCCTTTCTGCCGGGTCAGTAATGCCACCGTATCAGCCAGAATATCTGCTCCCAGACAGATATCTTCCGCACTGGTGTCCTCGGCGACATCGTGGCTGCGGCCGCCGATACTGGGGATAAAAAGCATGGCGGTTGGGACGTAGCGACTCAGGACCATGGCATCGTGCCCGGCTCCGCTGGGCATACGCAGGGCCGGGATGGCCCGCTGCCGGGTCGCAGCCTCAATGGTATCGACCAGGGTGGCGTCCATATCCGCCGGGGTGATGCTCAGCAGATGGGCCACCTCAGCGCTCACACCCTGTTGTCCATGAAACGCAGCGACCGCTGCATTGATTTCAGCCTCCAGACGATCAAGCACTTCCGGCCGAGGATCGCGGAACTCGACCAGGACCTGGGCCGAACTGGGCACGACATTGCCGGCGCCCGGTTCAAAAACAATATGGCCCAGGTTCCATACGCTCTGCTCGCTGCCGGCATTTGCAAACCGGTTGAGCAACTCGGCACAGAGACGAATCAGGACGGCCCCGGCGTCTTTACGCAAATGCATCGGTGTTGTGCCGGCGTGGTCGGCCTGACCGGTACAGGTGATGCGGCTGCGGCGAATGCCGACGATGGCGGTCACCAGACCAATCTTTTGTCCTTCGACCTCAAGCCGCGGCCCCTGTTCAATATGGCCTTCAAAATAGGCCAGATGGCGACTCGGATCGATCCGGGCGCGGGGTTGTCCGGCGTACCCGGCTTCGGTCAGGGCGTGTGTGAGCGAGACGCCGTGCGTATTTTTTGCACCTTCAATATCCGCGTCCGACAACTCGCCACAAAACGACAAGCTGCCGGCCAGAGCCCGATACGTTCCTTCTTCATCGGCAAAGGAGATCACGTCAACGCCGAGGCCGGGCAGAGTATTCGATTCGTTCCGCGCCCGGGCGACCTCCAGGCCGTACAGCACCCCCATCGCGCCATCCAGCCAGCCGCCTTTCGGTACGGAGTCGGTATGCGAACCAATCAGCACGGCGGTGTCCACCCCGCGTGTCCGCCCGTACACATTCCCAATCCCGTCGATCTCCGCATCCAGGCCGGCCTCGCGCATCTGTTCGACCAGCCACTGCCGCGCGGCTCGATCTTCGGGCGTGAAGGACAGCCGATTCACCCCGGTCTCAACTTTTCCAAATTGGGCGAGTTGTGTGAGGCTATTCAGCAGACGGGCGTGATTGAGTTGCATGGAGAGAGCCTTATGGGACAAGGCTATCTCACGGAAATGCGTGAAAGTCCATCCCGCGCTTTCTGATCGCGTCCCAGTGCTCATGGCGAGCTGTCGCCAGGTTGACTTTTGTGATGTTTTGTTTAGGGAGTGGACTGTTGGCCCGACGGCCTCAGGCTTCACTTATGCAACTCGGAATCACCCTAATCCCACCAAG
>JAAXHF010000245.1 GCA_012271025.1 Deltaproteobacteria bacterium
GTCAACGACCTGTTGTGCGTTGGCGCCACGCCGGTCTCTTTTGTCGATTATCTGGCCGTCGAAGAGGTGCAGCCGGACATGCTTGACGCTCTGGGCAAGGGCTTGTGCCGTGGCGCCGAGTTGGCCAGCATCAGTATCGCCGGAGGAGAAATCGCCCAGCTGCGCGAGATGATCCGTGGCGCCCAGGTCGGTACCGGCTTTGACTTGGCCGGTGCCGCAATCGGCACGGTGGCGCTCGACCGTCTGATTATCGGCCAGGATGTCGAGCCCGGAGACGCCTTGATCAGCCTGGCCAGCAGCGGCATTCACAGCAACGGCCTGACCCTGGCGCGTCGCGTGCTGGCAGGCGAGACACCGCTGAGTCTGGACCGTCACCTGCCCGAGTGCGGCCGAACGGTCGGTGAGGAGCTGCTGGAGCCGACCCGGATCTATGTGCCCGAAGTCAGCGCCATGCTGGCCGCCGAGGTGCGGGTCAAAGCCCTGATGCATATCACCGGCGACGGATTCCTGAACCTGAGCCGGATCGCCGCGCCGGTCGGCTTTCGGATCGAAGCCCTGCCCGAGCCGCCGCCCATCTTCACGGTCCTGCAAGACCTGGGCAAGCTCAGCGATGCCGAGATGTACCAGGTCTACAACATGGGCGTCGGGTTGTGTGTGGTTGTGCCCGAGGCGGATGCGGAGCGCACCATTGAGCTGGCCACCCAGCACGGCAGCCGCGCCTGGCGACTGGGCACGGCGATCACCTCAGCCCAGCGCACAATCCGCATTGAGCCCCGGCGCCTGACCAGCCAGGATGGACAGTTTGTGAGGAGTTGAGCGAGCCGACGGTGTCGGATGCCCGATCTTGAGACACTCAATAGAACCCGGATGCTGGCACTGACCGTCAGGGGCCGCAAGACAAACCGGCCCTACACGGTGCAGGTGTGGTTCACGGTCGGCCAGGATACCATTTATGTGACCTCGGGACGGGGCTCGAACGCCGCGTGGGTCAAAAATCTGCGTCACACACCCGAGGCTGAGCTGCAAATCGGCACCACCCGGCTGCGCGGACGGGCGACCTGGCTTGACCCGGCCACAGTTGAAAGCGAGGTGTTGCCGCGCTTTTTCCGCAAATACTGGTTGGCCCGCATTCTGGGCTGGGTCGCCGGCTGGTACCGGGAAAAATTCGCCTTTGCCATACAGCTGGACGACGGCGGTACGGGCTGATCCTGTCAGGCTGTCAGGCGATCCAAACGGCGGTAAAAGTCCACCAGGGCCGGACAGCGCTCCACCGCAGCTTGGGTCTCAGGTGAAACCCTGGCGCGTAAAAAACTGAGCTGGCCAAAGATCGCCAAATCGGCCAGGCTCGGCCGCTCGGCGCCAAAAAAGAACGGTCCGGACCCCAACACCGTCACCAGGTTGGCCAGGTGACCGTCAAGTTCGGCCCGCAGCACCTCGACGGGCAGCCGCCCCGTTCCCTGGGCGCGCACCTGGGCGGCGATGAGACGCGGTACTACCAGGCGCACCAGCGGCCGCAGCAGGACCGGTGTGGTGGGCAGAACAAGTGCGACGGTACGGGCGACGTTGGCCGGAATCGTCCACCGAAACGCCATGCCGTACCAGTACAGCGACTCGTCGGCCCAGTCTTCGAGCAACTGTTGCTGGACCGCGACCGACGGGTCCGAGTCCAGCAGGGGCGGCGTCGGCTTGTAGGCGTTGAGCGCCCGCAGAATCAGGGTCGAATCGAACAGGCGTTGGCCGTCAAGATCGAGCGCCGGCATTTTGCCGGTGACCGGATTGTGACGACGCAGATCGCGGAGCAGCCGCGGCTGCTGGAGCTGGAAGGGCAGCTGTTTGAGCAACAGACCGCGATAGACCTTCTCCACAAACGGTGAGGTCCGCGCCCCGTACAGAATAATCGCCATACGCGTCCTAGCCGCGCAGCCCACGAAAAAAGGTTCGGATATCGTCGACGAGCAGGTCCGGTTTTTCCATGGCCGCAAAATGCCCGCCGGCCGGCATCGCCGTCCAGTGGGTGACGTTGTAGGCGCGTTCGGCCCATTCGCGTGGCGGTCGAGCCAGTTCCTTGGGGAAGGCGGCGATGCCGGTCGGGACGTCCACCCGCTCATCCCGACCCAAGCGCCACGGGTGGTGGCGTTCTTCGTAGTACAGGCGGGTTGACGAATGAATCGTCTGGGTCAGCCAATAGATCATGACATTGGTGAGCAGCTGATCCTTGGTGTAGGACTGCTCGGGATTGCCGGCACAGTCGCTCCAGGTCCGAAACTTTTCCACAATCCAGGCGCACAGGCCGACCGGGGAATCGTTCAGCCCAAAGGCCAGGGTCTGGGGCTTGGTGCCCTGAATGCCCTGATAGCCGGTTTCTTCGCGTTGCCAGCCGCTCATCTCATTGAGCCAGGCCTGCTCAGCCGCAGACAGATCGTGGCGGTTGGCCGGGTGGGGGGCGATGCCGACCATGTTGAGATGAATGCCGACCAGGTTTTGGGGATAGGCAAAGCCTAAGCGGGAGGTGATCATGGCGCCCCAGTCGCCGCCCTGGGCACCGTAGCGGCGATAGCCCAGGACCTCGCCCATCAGCCTGGCAAACCAGTCGGCCATGCGACTGATATTGACCTGGCGCTGCTGGGTCGGGGCCGAAAAGCCGTAGCCCGGCAGCGAGGGCACGACCAGATCGAAGGCGTCGGCCGGGTCTCCGCCGTGGGCAGCGGGATCGCTGAGCGGACCGATGACCTCCATGAACTCATAAAACGAGCCGGGCCAGCCGTGGGACAGAATCAGCGGCAGCGGCTTGGACCCTTTGCCGGTGATATGCAGAAAGTGGATCTGCTGGCCGTCCAGGCTGACGCTGAAGTGCGGCCACTGATTCATCCGCCGCTCCTGGGCGCGCCAGTCATACTCGGTCCGCCAATACTCGACCAGCTGTTTGACATAGGCCATGTTCGCCCCGTAGTCCCAGTCCGAGCCGGGGATTTCTCCCGCCGGCCAGCGGACCTGGTCGAGACGTTGGCGCAGGTCGGTCAGCGCCGCCTCAGGGATGTCGATCGTGAACGCTTGGGGGGTGGGCATGGGCTTCTCCTTTTCAGGCGTGGCGTTTCGTGGTCTGTGCGGTCCGGTCCATCCGTTCCCGAATCGTCCGCTCATGGCCTCTGTCGCTGGGCCGATAATAGCGCCGGTCGGCCAGCGCGTCGGGCAGATGGTGGTGATCGACAACGGCATCGGCCTGGTCGTGGGCGTACTGATAGCCCTTGCCGTAGCCCAGGTCCTTCATGAGTCTGGTCGGGGCGTTGCGCAGGTGCAGCGGTACGGGTAGGGGGCCGTGCTGTTTGACATCGCCGAGCGCGGCCTGCATGGCCGCATACGAGGCGTTCGATTTCGGCGCGGTGGCCAGATAGGTGGCGGCCTGGGCGAGCGGGATGCGGGCCTCGGGCAGGCCAACAAAATGCACCGCCTCCTTGGCCGCTACGGCCAAGCTCAGGGCCTGGGGGTCGGCGTTGCCGATATCTTCGGCCGCGAAGATGACCATCCGCCGGACAATGAACAGCGGGTCTTCGCCGGCCTCGACCATCCGCATCAGCCAGTACACGGCTGCGTCCGGGTCGCTGCCGCGCAGGCTTTTGATGAACGCCGAGATGACGTTGTAGTGCTCTTCACCGGCCTTGTCGTAACGCAGCGCCTTGTGTTGGACGGCTTCCTCGACCAGGCTCAGGTCGAGCCGGTCGAGCTGCTGCTGAACGGCCAGACCGGCCGCCACCTCAAGGCTGCCGAGCGCAATCCGGGCGTCGCCCTGGGCGTGCTGGACCAGGAAGTCGAGACTCGCCTCCTCGGCGCTCAGGCCGAGCCCGCCCAGTCCGCGCTGAGTGTCGTCCAGGGCGCGGGTCAGGATGGTTTTCAGCTCATCCGGGCCGAGCGCCTCAAGCACCAGCACCCGGGCTCGGGACAGGAGCGGCGGGATGACCTCAAACGACGGGTTTTCGGTGGTGGCGCCCAGCAGGACGATCAGGCCCTGTTCGACGTGGGGCAGAAACGCGTCCTGCTGGGCCTTGTTGAAGCGGTGGATTTCATCCACAAACAGGACGGTCGGGGTGCCGTGCTGGAGCTGCTGGTGGCGAGCCTGATCGAGGATCTGACGCAGCTCCTTGACCCCCGACAGCACGGCCGAAAAGGACGCAAAGGGCACGTCGACCGCCCCGGCCAGGAGCCTGGCCAGGCTCGTCTTGCCGCTGCCCGGCGGACCCCACAGAATCAGCGAGGACAGACTGCGGCCTTCGATCATGCGTCGCAACAGACGATCCGGCCCCAGCAGGTGCGCCTGACCCACGTACTCGTCAATCGTCCGGGGGCGCATCCGCTCGGCCAGAGGGGCTTTTTCGGCCGCCGCCTTTGCGGCACTATGGGCGAACAGATCCGGGTGCTGGCTTGGCATAGCGGTGTTATTATACGCCAGGTGCACAGAAAAGCAGGTAGGGCCAGCCCTGCTCGCAGGTCGTGACGGATATGCAAAAGATCGGGCAAAACATCGGACTGGTCATCAAACGCAACCAGCCGGAAGTCGCCGCCCTGGGCCGCGAGGTGGTGGCTTGGCTGCGGCAGCGCGGCAAGACCATTTGGGCCGAAGACAACACCAGCCATGAGATCGGCCTCAGCCGGGGCTGGCGCAAGGTCGAGATCATGCAGCGCGCCGACCTGACCATTGTGCTCGGCGGTGACGGCACGCTGCTGAGCGTCGCCCGGCGGACCAACCGGCGCGAGGTCCCCATCCTGGGCGTTAATCTGGGCGATCTGGGCTTTCTGACCGAAACCACGACCGACGAATTCCTGGCCACCCTGGAGCGGGTGCTGGAGGGCGATTATGAGGTCGAGCGGCGCAGCCTGCTGCAAACCACGCTGACGCGCGACAACCGGCCGGTCGGCGTCTTCCAGGTCCTCAACGACGTGGTGATTAACAAGGGCGCGCTGGCCCGCATCCTCGACCTCGAAACCTGGGTCGAGGAGCAGTATCTGTGCACCTATAAGGCCGACGGCCTGATTGTGGCCACGCCGACCGGTTCGACCGCCTATTCCCTGTCGGCCGGCGGCCCGATTATCGACCCGGCCGTCGGGGTGGTCGTCCTGACCCCGATCTGTCCCCACACCCTCACCAACCGGCCGATCATTCTGTCCGATCAGACCGATATCCACGTCATCCTGCAGACCGCCGAAGAGGATGTCATCCTGACCCTGGACGGCCAGGAGGGCCACCCCCTGAGGGGCGGCGACCGGGTCAGCATTCAGCGCTCCGACATCACCGTGTCGCTGATCAAGTCGCCCAATCGGACCTATTTCGACGTACTGCGCAGCAAGCTGCGCTGGAGCGAGCGCTAGGGACGCCCCGCGCACCGTATTCGGCAACGGCGGCTGAAGCCGAGCGAATTGCCCGTCGGCATGCCAGAAATGATTGGCTGGCGCCTCTTTCCTCAGGGGCTGTTATTTCATGCCTTTGTCATGCTACCGTCATGACATGGCGAATCTTCAAGTTAAGAACATGCCCGACGCTCTTCATGAGCGACTGCGCCGTCACGCCCGCAAGCACAACTGCACCATGAGCGCGCTGGTGGTCAGCGCGGTAGAGCATGAGTTGGCGAGATGGGCCTGGCGCGAGCGCTTAGCCCGACGCCCAAAGACCGACCTCGGCGTAGACGCGGCAACGCTGCTCGCGGAAGAACGTTCGTTCCGCGACGTGGAGACCGGGTGATGCAATACGTTGTCGATGCCTCGGTCGCGGTCGAGTATCTCCTGAGAACGCCGCTGGGGCTGACTGTTGCTGGCGTCATCGAGGACGCCGGACTGATCGCTCCCGAGTTGATGGACGCAGAGGTGCTGTCTGTGTTGCGCCGGGCGGTGCTGAACGGGTACCTCGAACCGGTGCGTGCCCGTATGGCCCTGTATGACTTGGCGGATTGGCCTATTGAGCGCATCTCTCACCGGGACTTGGCCCGATTGGCTTGGCAGTACTATCAGAATGTCAGCGCGTATGATGCCTTCTGCATCGCCGCTGCCCATGTCCATGGTTTGCCTGTCTTAACTGCTGACGGCCGGCTGTCGCGCGCCTCGGGCTTGGGCGTCGTGGTGCAGAACATCCGCATGGGGTGATTCGGTCGTCTCTAAAGGCCAAGCGGGTGAACATCACCATGCCCGCCCGAGTGCTGGCAATCGTGGATGAAACCGCTGCCCGCGAGGGCGACACCCGTTCCGGGCTGCTGACCCGCGCGGCGCTGAGCTATGTCGAACGGCGCGCCGTCAACCACTGAGCCCAGCCCCGCTCCGAAGAACGACCGGGAAGACCCCTAGGAGCGCAGGCCCAGGCGTTTCATCAAGCGTGACAGGTTCGACTGGGGTAGGCCGAGGCGCCGGGCGGCCTCGGTTTGATTCCAGTCCGTTTGTTCCAGGACGTGGCGCACACGCAGGCGTTTGAATTCTTCCACCGCGTCAGACAGCGGCAGGCTGTCGTCGGGCGCCTCGGGCGGCGGTGCGCCGTTGGATGGCTGGCGGCTGGCGGAACGGATCTCGGCCGGCAGGTCGGCGATGCCCACGTCCGGGCCGGTGGCCAGCACCACCGCCCGCTCAAGCGCGTTTTGCAGCTCGCGGACATTGCCCGGCCAGGGGTAGGCGTGCAGAACCGGCAGAACGGCCGGGTCAAGGCCGAGCTGGGGGCGTTTCATCTCCCGGCAGCTGCGCTCCAGAAAGTGCTGGACCAGGCCGGGAATGTCGGCCCGGCGGTCGCGCAGGGCGGGCAGAGTCATCGACACCACGTTGAGCCGGTAGTATAAATCCTGCCGAAAACCGCCGGTCTGCATGGCCTGCTGAAGGTTGCGGTTGGTGGCGGCCAGAATCCGGACATCGACCCGAATCTCACGCGTTCCTCCCAGTCGCTGAAACTCGCGCTCCTGGAGCACGCGCAGCAGTTTGACCTGGAGGTCAGGCGCCAGGTCACCGATCTCGTCCAGAAAAATAGTCCCCCCGTCGGCCAGTTCAAACCTGCCCTTTTTCTGGCCGGTCGCCCCAGTAAAGGCGCCCCGTTCATGGCCGAACAGCTCGTTTTCGAGCAGCTCGGGCGACAGCGCCGTGCAGTTGACGGCAATAAACGGATGGTCGGCCCGCGGGCTCCACTGGTGGATGGCCCGGGCCAGCACCTCTTTGCCGGTGCCGCTCTCGCCCAGCAGCAGCACGGTTGACGGTGTGGCTGCGGTAGTCCGGGCCAGCCGCAGGACTTCCTCCATGCTGCTGCTCGGGCCGGCAATCAGATGGTAGCGATCCTGGATGACTTCCTGAAAGGCGACCTTGGCGTTGCGGACCGTGGTAAACGCCCTGGCCCGGCTCAGCGCGGTGGCGGCCAGGCTGCCGAACGCCAGCAGGAGTTCCATATCGGCCTGGCTGAACCCCTCGGCCTTGGTGGTGTTCAGCGCCTCAATCACGCCAATGATCCGCCCACGCCGTTTGAGCGGCACGCACAGGATCGAGATGGTATGAAAGCCGGTCTTCTGATCCACCCCGCCAAACCAGCGGGGGTCGGTGGACACGTCGTTGCTGACCAGCGGCTGGCCGGTTCGGGCCACCAGCCCGGCAATGCCCTGGCCGAGGTCAATACGGAATTCTTCGACCCTGGCCTCGCCCTCCATGGTAGTGAAGGCCAGTTGCCCGGCAGCCTCGTCAACCAGACCCAGGCTACAGCCCTGAGCCGAAAAGAGGCGGATGGCCGAGCTGAGAATGGCTCTGAGCAGATCCTCGGCTTCGACCGTGCCCATCAGCAGCTGGTTGATTTCGATCAGGCCGGCCAGACGCGCCCGAGTTTGGACCAGTTCGTCCTGCTGAGCCTGGATAGGGGTAGACATGCCGTGTCCATATCATGTTGATATTATTTGCCAACCCGCCGGAACCGGGCAGGCACGGGGCCGGGTGGGCGCAGGGCAGGCACGGGGGCCTGCCCCTACACCCCCCGGTTCTCTTCGCCCGTGGTCTGAGGTATATGGCCTAGGAAGATGGAACGCATATACGGCCTGATCGTGGAGAGACCAAAACTGATCCTGGGCCTGATTCTGTTCCTGACCGGCGTGTTCGGCTGGTCTGCGCGACACATTCAGCTCGACAGTTCGGTTGAGAGTCTGTTACCCGGCGACAATACCGACTCGCAGTATTACGCCGAGATCCGACAGCTGTTCGGCAGCGACGAAATCGGGGTGGTGGGCATTATTGCCGACACCATCTACACCCCCCAGACCCTGGAAAAAATTGTCCGCCTGAGCGAGCAGATCAAGGCCATTGAGGGCGTGGATGACGTCATCAGCCTGGCCAATGCGGTCGATCCGATTGCCAACGTGACCGATCCGCCGCTGCTGATGCCCCGGATTCCGCGCACGCCGGCCGAGATGACGGCCCTCAGAGACACCCTGGCCGACCGGCCGATCTACCTCAAAAATCTGGTCGCGCCCGACGGTCGGGCTGCGGCCATCAACGTCGTGTTCGCCGATATGAACGACGACGAGTTCCTGCGGCTGGGGATTGATGACAAAGTCGTCGCCCTGCTTGAGCAGGAAAGCGGTCCCGAGCGCGTCTACTATACCGGTCTGCCCCACCTCAAGGTCTATTCAACACGGGGCATGCAGCAGGATCTGGCCCGCTTTGTGCCCCTGACCCTGGTGTTCATCGTGGTCGTCCTGTCCCTCAGCTTTCGCTCCGCGCGGGGGGTCGTGCTGCCGGTGTTGACCGTGGTCATCAGCCTGACCTGGACGCTGGGCATCATCGTGCTGAGCGGCAACCGTCTGAGCCTGGGCAGCATGGCCCTGCCGCCGCTGCTGCTGGTGCTCGGTACCGCCTACTCGCTCCACGTGGTGGCCGAGTATTACGAGCTGGCCGGCCCCGACCGCAGCCCGCGCGAGGTGGTGTTCGAGGCCCTGCGCCTGACCGGTCCACCGATCTGCCTGACTACCCTGACCACGGTGCTCGGTTTTTTGTCCCTGTCGGTCAACTCGATTGTCAGCATCCAGCACATGGGGCTGTTCTCGGCCGTCGGCATCAGTCTGGCCTGCGCGCTGTCGCTGCTGCTGGTGCCGGCCGGGCTGGTCCTCCTGCCTCTGCCCGGCGCTGGTGGGTCGCAGCCCAGCCTGGCGCGCGTCAGCACCGCCCTGCGCCGGCTGTGCTATTTTGACATCCGCCAGCGCCGGCTGATTCTGATCCTGAGCGGGCTGATTGCCGTGGCCGCGGTGTGGCTGACGGCTTCCATTCGGGTCGATTCAAACTTTCAGTCTTTTTTTCGGGCCGACGATCCGATTCGCTTGGCCACCGACGCGATCAACGAGCATCTGGTCGGCAGCATGGCCTTCTACGTGGCGATTGACGGCGACGCACCGAACAGCATCAATCGCTGGGAGACGCTGCGGCGCATCAAGGACTTGCAGCTGTATATCGACGCTCAGCCCGGCGTGGACAAGACGGTGTCCTTTGTCGATTACTGTGAGCTGCTCGACCGCGGCGCCCAGTCCGGCGCCGGCGGCGACCTCATCGTCTCGCCCCAGGGGGAGATCATCCAGGCTCCGGCGGCCGACGCCCAGACTACCTTCTGGGACAATCCCGAGCAGCTGCGCGGCGTGTTGCAGCTCGTTACCCTCAGCCCGGGCAGTTTTGAGCGGGTGGTCAACATCGACTTTTCGCGGACCAATATCCTGGTCCGCACCACCCTGTCGCAGTCGAGCGATATCATGGCCCTGGTCGAGCGGGTCGAGACCTTTGCCGCCCAGACCTTTCCGCCCCAGCTGCGCGTCCGCGCCACCGGCAACCTGGTGCTGCTGACCAAGACCACCGGCGATATCGTGTCCGGTCAGGTCCAGAGTCTGGCCCTGGCCGCGACGGTGATTTTCGTGCTCATGGCCGGCATGTTCCTGTCGGTCCGGGTGGGGCTGATCGCCATGATCCCCAACCTGTTTCCGATCCTGGTCTTCTTTGGCCTGATGGGCCTGTCGGGCGCGGTCCTGAATCTCGGCACCAGCATCGTGGCCGCCATCGCGCTCGGCATCGCGGTCGATAACACGATCCACTTCATGACCCGCCTGAGCACCGAGGTACACAACACCTCTGACCAGCGCCGCGCCCTGCTGGCCACCCTGTCCACCATCGGCAAGCCGGCCGTGCTGGCCACCCTTATCTTGCTGCTGGGCTTTGCCGTGCTGGGGTTTTCGCGCTTTGTCCCGATTCGGGAGTTCGGCATCCTGTCGGCCATCACCATGGCCGCAGCCCTGGTCGCCGACCTGGTCCTGCTGCCGGCCCTGATCGCCACGACCAAGATCATCACCGTCTGGGAGCTGCTGCACCTCCGGTTGGGCCGCGATCCGCACAAAACGATTCCGCTGTTTGCCGGGCTGCGGCCGTTTCAGGCCAAGCTGGTCAGCCTGATGGGGGAGGTCAAGACCTTCCCGCGCGGCCAGCCGATTATTCGACGCGGGGAGATGGGCAACGAGATGTTCGTCCTGGTCAGCGGCACGACCGACGTGTACGTCCACACCAACGGCGAGCGCAAACACGTGCGTGTCCACGGCCGGGGGGACGTGTTTGGCGAGATGGGCCTGATTCGCAACCACGAACGCACGGCCGACGTGGTGGCGGCCGAGGATGTCGAGGCGCTGGTGGTTGACGAGCGCTTCCTGTCCCACATGCAGCGCCGTTATCCGCGCACCGGGGCCAAGATTTTTCTGAATATCGCCAGAATTCTGAGCGACCGCTTGCAGGCTTCCGGACCGCGCGCAGGGAGCTGAGGCGATGCTGCGTTCTCTGCACATTGCGAATTTTGCCCTGATTGACGAGCTGGAGCTGTCCTTTGAGCAGGGCCTGAACGTCATCACCGGTGAGACCGGGGCGGGCAAGAGCCTGCTGATGCAAGCGCTCGGCCTGGCGGTTGGCGGACGCGCCTCGGCCGAGTTGGTCCGCCATAAAGCCCACGAGGCGGTGGTCGAGGCGCTGTTCGATATACACGACTACCCGGACCGCAGTATCGCTCGCCTGCTGGAGGACGGCGGCTATCCGGTTGAGGACGAAATTCTGATCCGTCGCGTCGTCTCCCACACCGGCCGGGGGCGGGTGTACTGCAACGGCGCCCTGACCACGGTTGGCCTGCTGCGCCGGCTGGGCGTCGCGTTGCTCCAGGTCCACGGCCAGCACGAGCAGCACAGCCTGCTCGAAGCCGAGGCCGCCCAGACCCTGCTGGACGGGTTTGGCGGGCTGGGTCCGAACGTGGCCGAGCTGCAGCAGGGCTATAGCCTGCTGCGTCGGGCCTGGACGCAACGCCAAGCCCTGGTCGAGGGCCGCCAGGAGCGTGAGGACCGGCGCGAGCTGGTGCGGTTTCAGCTGGAGGAAATCGCCCGGGCCGATCTGCGGACCGGAGAAGAGGAAGACCTGCGCCAGGAGAAGACCGTGCTGCTGCACGCCGAAAAGCTCCAGCACGGCGTGGCCGGCGGGGAACACGCTCTGGCCTCGGGCGAGGACGCGCTGACCGACCGCCTGGGCCGCGTCCTGAGCCAGCTCCAGGACTGCGCCCGGCTCGATGAGCGCCTGTCCGAGGTGCTTGAGCTGTTGCAGGGCGGCCTGGCCCAACTCGAAGAGGCCGCCCTGGAGCTGCACCGCTACGGCCAGCGGCTGGCTCCCGATCCCGAGCGGCTGGAGGAGATTGACGCCCGGCTGGCCGTGCTGTCGCGGCTCAAAAAAAAGTACGGCGACAGTGTCGAGGCCGTCCTGGCCCGCCACCAGCAGCTCAGCCAGGAGCTAGCCGGTCTGGACAGGGGTGAAGAGAGCTTGGCCGGCCAGGACCGGGCGGTGGCCGATGCTGCAGCCGCAGCCTGGCAGTCAGCCCACGAGCTGTCCGCAGCCCGCCGCCGGGCGGCCCATACGCTGGAAGCCCGGATGGGTGACGAGCTGGCCGGCCTGGGCATGCGCGGCGCCCGCTTCAGCGTCCGTTTTGCCGACCAGCCGGACGTATCGCCGGATGCCGGTGATCCGCCCGACCCGTTCGTCCGTGGTCGGGCGCGCCTCGGCCCGACCGGCTGTGATCGCCTCGAATTTTTCCTGTCGGCCAATCCCGGCGAGCCGGCTCTGCCCCTGGTCAGGGTTGCCTCGGGCGGCGAGCTGTCGCGTCTGATGCTGGCGCTGAAGGCGCTCAGCGTTGAGGCCAGAGAAGCCCCGACCCTGATTTTTGACGAGGTCGACGCCGGCGTGGGTGGTGGGGTGGCCGAGGTCGTGGGACGGCGCCTGCGCTCCCTGGCAGCCGAGCGGCAGGTCTTGTGCATCACCCATCTGCCCCAGATTGCAGCCTTTGCCGAGCACGCCTACACCGTGGTCAAAACCGTCACGAAAGGCCGTAGCGTGTCCACGGCCAAAAGTCTCACCCGAGGCGAACGCCTCGACGAGTTGGCCCGCATGCTGGGCGGGCTGGAGGTCTCGGCCGAGGCCAAACACCACGCCCGCGAGATGCTCGACCGGGCCGCCAGAGCCGGTTAGGGCGGGTCCGATTTTCTGTTTTTTACCCCTTGCTTTTGCCCGTCAATGCGGCCAATAGAATACGGAAGGTGGAGAGCGGGGTGGGGGCTGATGTTGGGACGGAGCGAAAAGCCAGGACACGAGGATGGATCTATGGATAAAGCGCTGATGCTGTCGCTGTATCGGGATATGGTTCGCATTCGCCGTTTTGAAGAGGAGGCCGCGCGCTCATACTCGCGGGGCAAGATGGGCGGCTTTCTGCACCTGTACGTGGGACAGGAGGCGGTTGCCGTTGGCGCCATGTCGGCCGCCGAGCCGACCGATTACATTGTGGCCACCTACCGCGAGCACGGCCACTATCTGGCCCGGGTCGGCGACATGAAGGCGGCCATGGCCGAGCTGTTCGGCAAAGCCACCGGGTGTGCCAAGGGTCGGGGCGGCTCGATGCACTATTTTGATGTGGCCAAGCGTTTCATGGGCGGCCACGCCATTGTCGGCGGCCACGTGCCCATCGCGGCCGGCATTGCCTTTGCGTCCAAGTATCGCGGCGAGCACGACGTGACGCTGTGTTTCTTTGGCGAGGGCACGGCCAATATGGGCGCCTTTCACGAGGGCATGGCCCTGGCCGCGCTGTGGAAGCTGCCCGTCGTGTTCATCTGTGAGAACAATCTGTACTCCATGGGCACACCGCTGTACCGCACCCTGGCCGTCGAAGACGTGGCGGTGCGGGCCAAGGGCTATCCCATGCAGCAGGAGATCGCCAACGGCGACGACGTGCTGGAGATCCGCGATACCGTCCGCCGGGCTGTCCAGCGGGCTCGGACCGAGAGCCTGCCCATCCTGGTCGAGGCCAAGACCTACCGCTTTCGGGGCCACTCCATGTCCGACCCGGCCAAATACCGCACCAAGCAAGAGGTCGATGAGTGGAAGAAGCGCGACCCCATCTTCCTGCTCGAACAGCGCATCTTCGACCTGGGCATGGCCACCGAGGAACAACTCAAGACGATTGACGACGAGGCCAAGGCCGAGGTCGCCGAGGCGGTCGCATTTGCCGACGAGTCGCCCGCTCCCGACCCGTCCGAGCTGTACGACCATGTGTACGCCCAAACCCTGCCGGACGAGAAGATCATCTCCCTGCCCCACCGGGCGCGCCAGGCCGGTTAGCCGGTGAAGGAGACATTCCGTGCGTGAGATCAGCTACCGGGAAGCCGTGCGCGAGGCCATGGCCGAAGAGATGGAACGCGACGAGCGCGTGTTCCTGATGGGCGAGGAGGTTGGCCATTACAACGGGGCGTATAAGGTGTCGGAGGGCCTGCTCGACCGGTTTGGCGAGCGCCGGGTGGTGGACTCGCCGATTGCCGAGGCCGGCTTTGCCGGGGTCGGGATCGGGGCGGCGATGGTCGGCCTACGGCCGATCATCGAGTTCATGACCTGGAACTTTTCACTGTGCGCCTACGATCAGATTGTCAACAACGCGGCCAAGCTGCGCTACATGTCCGGCGGCCAGCTGTCCCTGCCGATTGTTTTTCGCGGCCCGGGCGGGGCTGCCCACCAGCTGGCCGCCCAGCACTCCCAGGCGGTCGAGAGCCTGTACGCCTACGTGCCCGGCCTGAAGGTCATCGCTCCCTCGACCCCGGCCGATGCCAAGGGCCTGCTCAAGTCGGCCATCCGCGACGACAACCCCACGATTTTCATTGAGGGCGAGGTCTTGTACGGCCGTAAGGACCAGGTCGAAGACGACGAATACCTGGTCCCGATCGGTCGGGCCGAGGTCAAACGCACGGGCAGCGACGTGACCCTGGTGGCCTGGTCCAAGATGGTCTACGTCGCCCTCGAAGCTGCGGACGAGCTGGCCAGTCAGGGCATCGACGTCGAGGTAATCGACCCCCGCACCATGCGTCCCCTGGACGACGCAACCCTGCTGCGCTCGGTCCACAAAACCAACCGCTGCGTGATCGTCGAAGAGGGCTGGCCGATGGCCGGCTTTGGGGCCGAGATTTCATACCGGATCATGCAGGACGGGTTTGACTCCCTGGACGCGCCGGTCGCCCGCGTGACCGGCGAAGACGTACCCATGCCCTACGCCAAGAATCTCGAAGAGCTGGTGATTCCGAGCGTCAAGAAGGTGGTCGAGGCGGTACGCGGCGTGGTGTATCGGGACTGAGGCGACGCTCGCCCGCGCGGCGGCGCAGCCACTCGACGGTCAGCAGGAACAGCAGCGAGAAGACGATCAGCAGGCTGGCCACGGCCAGAATCGCCGGGCTGATCTGTTCGCGGATGCCGGTCCACATCTGACGCGGCACCGTACGCTGTTCCAGGCCGCCCATGAACAACACCGTCACCACCTCGTCGAATGAGGTGGCAAAGGCAAACACGGCGCCCGAAATCACCCCCGGAGCGATCAGCGGCAGTACGACACGGCGGAAGGTTCGCAGCGGCCCGGCGCCCAGACTGGCGGCGGCCCGATACAGGCTGGTGTCGAAACCGGACAGAGTGGCGGTCACGGTGATGACGACAAACGGCGTGCCCAGGGTGGCGTGGGCCAGGATGAGGCCCGAATAGGTATAGCTGAGGCCCAGGTTGGAGTAGAAGAAGAACATGCCGGCCGCCGAGATGATCACCGGGGTGACCATCGGTGAGATCAGCAGGCCGCTGATCACGGCCCGACCCGGCAGGGCCGGACTGCTCAGGCCCAGGGCCGCCAGCGTGCCCAGCACGGTTGCCAGGGCGGTGGCCGACAGGCCGATGAACAGACTGTTGAGCAGGGCCTGGCTCCAGGTCTGGTCGCCCACGACGGTCCGGTACCAGCGCAGCGAATAGGCGTCCGGGTCCAGGCGCAGCATGCCCTCGGTGAAGGTGAAATAGGGCTCGGCATTGAAACTGAGCGGCACGATCACCACCAGCGGGGCGATCAGAAACACGAACACTCCGCCACACCATATCAGGTAGGCGCTGCGGCCGGCGCGTCCCCACGCTCTCCCCGGTGTCATCTCAGCCCAGCCTCATCCGCTCCAGCCCGACCAGGCGCTGGTAAAACAGGGCGAAGACGCCCACAAAGGCCAGCAGCAGGCCGCCGAGGGCTGCGGCCAGCCCCCAGTTCAGCGAACTCTGCATGTGGTAGGCGATCATATTGGCGATGAGCTGGCCGCTGCGGCCGCCGACCAGCGCGGGCGTGATGTAGTAGCCGGTGGCCAGGATGAAAACGAGCAGCGAGCCGGCGCCAACGCCGGGCAGGGTCTGGGGCCAGTAGACGCGCCAGAACGCCTGGACCGGACTGGCGCCCAGCGAGGCGGCGGCGCTCATGTGCAGCTGCGGGATGGTGCGCATGACCGCGTACAGCGGCAGCACCATGAAGGGCAGCAGGACGTGGGTCATGGCCACTATCGTCCCGGTCATGTTGTAGATCATGGCCAGCCGGCCATTCTCGGCGATCAGGCCGAGCGCCACCAGCGTGGAGTTGATTACCCCCTGGGTCTGGAGCAGGACGATCCAGGCCGTGGTACGTACCAGCAGGGAGGTCCAGAACGGCACCAGTACCAGCAGCAGCAGCAGATTCGCCCGGCGCGGTGGGGCGTGGGCAATCAGGGCGGCGACCGGATAGCCGAGCAGCAGGCACAGCCCGGTCAGACTCAGGCTCACCACCAGGGTGCGCCACAGCAGGGGCACATAGACGCGGTACTCGGCCGGCCGCCGGCCGATGCTGCCGTCGCTGTGGCGTTCCAGGTCGAGGGCGTGCAGGTAGTGACGCAGGGTGAAGCGCTGACCGGCCTGGCGAATCGCGTGCCAGGTCTGCACATCGTCCCAGGCGGCGTGAATACCGACCAGGGTGTCACGCCACGGCCCAGCGTCCGTCTCGCCCACCCGGCGGGCGGTGCGGACGATGACACTCCGCAGGCCGGCCCGCACCCGGTTGATGCGGGTGGCGATCTGGCCCAGGCTGCGCTCCTGGCGGGCGCGGCGCAACTCCTGGGCCAGGGCTTCGAATACCGGCTCGGGCGGCGGCTGGCCGCCCTGCCAGTCGCGCAGCAGGCCGAGGGTGCGGGGCAGGGCGTCGGCCACCACCGGATCATACACACTGCGTGACAGCATGGTCGCCAGCGGTGCCACAAAGGTCAGTCCGATAAAGGCGACCAGGGGCAGGACCAGTCCGGCGGCGCGTAGCTGGGGGCCGAAAAGAATAAACTTGGTGGACGCCACGTGGACTCTTTTTCAGCGAGCCAGCCAGGCGCTGAAGCGCTCGTTCATCTCGTCGCCGTGGTCCCGCCACCAGCGCCAGTCGTGGTGCAGGGCGCGAGCGACGTTTGCGGGACTGGTCGGCATATGCGGCTGCATGTCCACCCCGGTCTCAAGGTGGGTGCTGATCAGGGCTGTGGCTGAGCGTCGGGCCGGACTGTAGGCGATATGGCGGCTGACCGCAGCCAGCGACTCGGTCCGGATTGCAAAGCTGAGGAAGGCGCGGGCCGCCTCCAGCCTGGGCGTGCCGGCGACGATGGCGAGCAGACCGTGGTCAAGCACCTGGCCGTCCCAGACGATCACAAAGGGCTGCTTTTCCAGGATTTGAGCGTTGAAGATACGGCCGTTGTAGGCCGTGCTCATCACCACCTCTCCATCGGCCAGCATCTGCGGCGGCTGGGCGCCGGCTTCCCACCACACGATCTGGTCCTTGATCGTGTCGAGCTTACGGAAGGCCCGGTTTATACCCTCCGGCGTGTCCAGCGTGGCATACACCTGATCCACGGGCACGCCGTCGGCCATCAGCGCGAACTCCAGGTTGACGAGCGGGCTGCGACGCATGCCGCGCCGGCCGGGGAACTGCTCCAGATCGAAAAAGTCGCGGAGCGTTGTCGGCGCGGAACCGTTCAGGCGCTCGGGGGTATAGGCGTAGACCGTGGAGTAGAACAGCAAGCCAACGCCGCATTCGGTCAGCATATCGGGAAAGAAATCCTCGGCCGCAGGCGTGCCGTCCGGCGCCGGTGGCGGCTCAAAGCCGGCCAGCGGTTCGAGCAGACCCTCGTCACAGCCCCGCGCCGCGTCGGCCATCTCCAGGTCAACCAGGTCCCAGCGCACCGAACCGGTCTCGACCTGAGCCCGAATCTGGGCCAGACCGCCGTTGTAGGACTCGAGGCGGATCTCGATGCCCGTCTCGGCGGTGAACGGCTCGTGCTGGGCCTTCTGACACGCCCGGGCGTAGGAGCCGCCCCACGAGACCACGGTCAGCGATTCGTTGCCGACGGCCGGCCGGCTCCAGCCGAGCCCAATCAGCACAACGAGAGCGGCGACGCAGACTGCGGGGTGGATACGAGGGAGGAAGAGGGTCATGGCGTGGTCTCCTGGGTGTCCGGCTCCAGGGCTCGGCAGTCGGTCGGCGTCCAGCCGATATGGACTCGGTCGCCCTCCAGCACGGCGCCGTGGCCGACGGTATTCGGAATCTTGACGATGAAGTCGCTGCGTCCGCACACCGCCACCCGCAGGCGCAGGTGATCGCCCAAGAAGGTAATGTCTTCGACCCTGGCCTCAAACCGGTTGGTGTACAGTCCGGGCTCAGGCGCCAGGCACACCCGCTCCGGGCGGATGGCCAGGGTGACCGCGTCACCGGGCTGGCACGGCGCGACCTGGAAGGCGGTGACGACCTGGCCGCCGGTCTCTACCTGTGAAATATCGTGTTCGACAGCCAGGACCCGGCCGGGCAGCAGGTTGTTTTCGCCGATGAAGCTGGCGACAAACGGGCGCTCGGGCTCTTCGTACAGCGTTTCGGGCAGGGCGACCTGTTCGATGCGGCCGTGGCGAAAGACGGCGACCCGGTCGGACAGCACCATGGCCTCCTGCTGGTCGTGGGTGACGTACACGACCGTGACCCCCAGGCTGCGCTGGATGCGCCGGATCTCGTACTGCATTTCCTCGCGCAGGCGGCGATCAAGGGCGCCCAGCGGTTCGTCCATCAGCACCAGGCTGGGCTCAAACACCAGGGCTCGGGCAATAGCCACGCGTTGCTGCTGGCCGCCCGACAGTTCGGACGGACGCCTGTCTTCGAGCCCGTCGAGGCGTACCAGTTGCAGCGCGCGCCGCACCCGCTCGCGGCGCTGCTCCGCGTCAAGCCCGCGCACTTCCAGGGGGAAGGCCAGATTGCCGCCGACCGTCATATGCGGAAACAGCGCGTAGTTCTGAAAGACCACGCCGATGCCCCGCTTGCGCGGCGGCAGATCGTGGACCGAGCGGCCGTGGATGCGGATCGTGCCCGAGGTGGGCGTCTCAAAGCCGGCCAGCATCATCAGGCAGGTGGTTTTGCCCGAGCCCGAGGCGCCCAGCAGGGTCAGAAACTCCCCCTCGTGGACCGTCAGGTCGAGGTCGCGCACGACCTGGACCCGTCCGTCGTAGCTCTTGCAGACGCGCTCGAATTCGACATGGGCGGTATGGCGTGAATCCATGTGGTCGCTGATCCTGCTCCGGTTGCGCCGGGCGACCCGTGCCTTGACGCGGGCGGGTCAGGGGCATCCTGGCCTATTCGGGCGAGGGGTGTCAAGTTCGCTTCAGCCTCGTCAGACGGTTGCCAGCTCTTCATGAAGCCGGTCGCCTGCGTACACGGCCGCGTCGGCAACACGAATTTCTTCGATCTCTCCCAGGTAGAAAGGACGCTCGCAGGAGGCCAGGGCGTGCAGCGCCACGACACGGATGATCGGTTCAGCGTGCGCAAGGGTTGACATGGCCCATCCTCTCTCGTAATTACATTGTAGGCACTTCGACAAAGCGGAGGTTTCCGGTGAAAACCGCTCTCGTTCAAATTGGGAATTCGCGTGGCATCCGTATCCCGAAAGCGTTTCTGGAACAGTGCCAGCTCCGGGACACGGTCGAACTCGAACTCCGAGACGACCACCTGATTATCCGTCCGACTGTCCAGCCCCGGAACGGTTGGGATGATGCCTTTCGTCTCATGCACGACCACGGAGACGACACCCTTCTTGATGAAGAAGCTGTGTCAGCTACCGAGTGGGACACCACGGAGTGGGAATGGTAGTTGCCCGGTTCGAGGTGTACTTGGTACGGCTCGATCCGACCCAAGGGCATGAGATTCAGAAAACGCGCCCATGTGTCGTCATATCGCCCGATGAGATGAATCGGCATGTCGGCACTGTCATTGTTGCTCCGCTGACCACAAAAGGTCGTTCCTACCCCACCCGCATTCCGTTCCGTTTTCAGAGAAAAAGCGGGCAGGTTGTCCTGGATCAGATACGCACGGTTGACAAGACGCGTCTGGTCCGTCGCCTGGGCAAAATCAGCGACAGGACTGCCCGAGCAGTCCTGACCGTCCTGGGCGAGATGTTCGCGCCGTAGGGCTGGGGCGGGTGAGGTCGTACCGCCCGGGGCCTGCTGGAGGCGGCCCGGGAAAACGCGGGGCGGGCGGCTGGGTCGCTGCGCAGTCAGGCCCTGATCCGCAGCCCCGCGAACACTGTCTGCAGAGCGGACTCGATTTCTTCCCGGGCTTTCAGCTGATCGTCTGCTCGGGCGATATAGATCGCCGCCTGGGCGAGGTTCCCATGAATCAGGTGGATCAGCGGTTCCACCGGCTGCACGGCAAGATAGCCCTGACTCATCAACAACGCGATGCTCTGGCGAATGAGGCTCAGCCCCATCGTGGAGGGCCAGTCTACGCCGAGGACGCTGGGCCCATCAACATACAGAATGTGCTGAACGTCCGGGGTACTGCACTGCTTGAGAAAGGTGTGGACGGCCGCCATGACCCGCTGCCACTCATCGCCCTCAGCCTTCTCCATGCTCCGCGCAATGGCTTCGTGCATGGACTGGTCAGTCTCGGCAAAAACAGCTCGGAAGAGAGCGGCTTTGTCTTTGAAGTGGTGATACAACGCACCTCTGGTCATCCTGGTCCGTTCTACAATGGCTTCAAGCGGTGTGGCGGCATACCCCTGCTCGATAAACAGGGTGCGGGCCGCAGCCATCAGGCCGGCCCGGGTCTCCTCGGACCGTTCGGCATTCGTGCGGCGAGTGGTCACCTTTCCTCTCTTTCTTCCTTCTGGACAACGCGGTACTGGCGGCTGAATCAGGTGCAGGCGGGCGGCTGAAGAGGACGGCTGAGGAATGAAGACGATCTGTCAGTGTTCATTCCCTCCTCTGTACTGGTAGCCGGAGGGGCTGTCAATTGGGAGGTCGCCGCCAAGAGCGAAGCCGGAGCAGCAGCTAGGGATTTTATCGGTCGCTTCCCTGCACGCGGACCGTGCCGGGTCCCCCGGTATCTGGATCAACACGCAGTGGCGCCCGTGTTTTCGGTGGGAAGCCGACGGGCCATACGTCGTGGAGATCGTAGACTATCCCTGCGGAGATTGAGAGGGGCGACCAGGTCATCGCGCGGGTCCAGCCCTGGCAGACGGCAGCGTCATCGCGCGGGTCCAGCCCTGGCAGACGGCAGCGTCGTCGCGCAACAACCCCTCTCCCGGTCCGTCTTTGGAGGGTTCATCTCGGTGCGCTCACCCTCCTTATCTGAACGTGTTTTGAGAGGAACCTCGGGCCAGGCTAGAGCAGGTCTGCCCCGGCCTGGGCACACTCCTCGTCCTGCTGACCAGTCCCCCCACCAACCCCGCACCCGCCTTCAAGGACTCCATCGCGCATGAGCGCGACGCCCCCCTGGCTGGCAATCATGTGACCCCCTTCTGCGGCAACAATGCCGCGGACAATCGGGCTGTCGGCCATCTGTTGGAGAGCCCCACTCGGGCGGGCAAAGCCGGCCGAAGCGACGGCCTTCCCCTGAGAGCCGTAGACGCCGGCCCACAGGGCGTCGTCCATACGGTTGAACGCCACGAGGCGTCCCCCAGTGTCACACACGGCTACGCTGATCTTGATGTTCAGTTCTTGCGCCTTGGCGATGGCCCCGGTAACAATACGGTTTGCTTCCTCCAATGTCAGTGCCATACGGTACATCCTCCTCTCTCAGGATAAAAAGTGAACTCGCAAATTCCGGGCAATTTTGCAATCCATACAGATGAGGAGCCGTCCCATACTGCCGGTTTTACTCAAAACAGGCTGTCGCCAAGGCGGGATCAGTGGTGACCATCTCCGTCCATGCATGCGACTCAACCCAACAGCGCCTCCGGTCGGCAAAAAATCCGTCCGCGCGGCGGGCGGCCGTCCAGCCGTTGACGAAATTGGGCGTATCGAGGTCCCCTTTGCGCGGGGCCATACCCATCGCCATTCGCAAAAAATTTTTTTGCTTTCACGGGGGAAACACTGTTCTGCAAGTTCTTGGTCTGAATCCGGCGGCGACCTAGTCCGCGCGGGCCGGGGCAGTCCGTTCGATGAGAGCCTTTAAGGCCAGCATGGTCTCGTCGTGGCGTTGCGCAGCAGCCAGGGCTAACGCCTGGGTTTGTTGCTCACGGCTCGTATTGCTCCGGTCCATCAGCCCCAGCCCGACACCGAGCAGCACCAGCTGCCCGAGGCCGACCCCCAAGGCGACCCAGGCCAGGGGGGTCATGCCCACCGGC
>JAAXHF010000207.1 GCA_012271025.1 Deltaproteobacteria bacterium
TGGGCCCTGCCCTACCAGAAGCCCCACCCCCAGATGTGGATTCCCGGCGTGCTGAGCCCCGAAACCGTCAGGTGGGCGGCCGAGCACAACTATCCGTATCTGGCCCTGGTGACCGCGCTCAGCCCGACCTGTGATCTGCTCGACTTTTATGCCGATATCGCGGCCGAGAACGGCTATCAGGCCGGCCCGGAGAACTTCGGCTATCTGATCGGGGTGTTCTGCGCCGAGACCGATGAAAAGGCTCAGGAGCTGGGCAAGGGTTTTCTGTTCGGCGGCGGAGCCAGCGCGTTTTCACGCCCGGAACACACCCTGCCGCCGGGCTACAACTCCAAGAACGCCATCCGGCTGCTGGCCAAGCGGCCCAGCGGCGGCTGGGTCGGGGTGGACTCCGACCGGCTCAAAGAGTCCCAGCAGGGCAGGCGTGGCCGGACCAAGGATCTCAACGAGGTGCGCCAGAAACTGCTCAAATCCTACAAGCGAGCCCAGGACGACTACCTGATGATCATCGGCTCGCCCAAGACGGTGATCGAGAAGGTCAAGACGATGATGCGCGTGCTGCGGCCGGGCGCGTTCTCGTGCTTTAACGTCCAGGGACCGGTCAGCAACGAAGACCGGCTGACCAGCGTCCGTCTCCTGGCCCAGGAGGTCAAGCCGGCCCTCAAGGAGTACGCCAAGGAAATCGGTCTGGTCGATCCGTTTGTCCGCCGGCCGGGCTCGGTCAAACTCAATCCGGGCACCAAGCGTCTGCCGGTCGTGGACCGCACACCGCTGAAAGACCTCAACATGCTGCCGAACTAGCCGGCCGGGCAGCACGGTGGTTCATCGCAACAGACGGGATGAACCACCGTGGGGGGCATCCGCCCCTCGGCCCGCCGCCTTTTCGGTTCCGCCCTGCCCCGCTTCCCCCGCCACGCTCAGGAGACCCGCATGAATTTGCGCACACCCGGCGTTTTTTGTTTTCTGGACGGTCTGAGCGGAGACCAGGCCGGCCAATTTGCCCGCTCCGTCGAACAGCTCGGCTACAGCGCGCTGTGGTTTGCCGAGGCGCCGGGCGGACGCGAGAGTTTTTCGTTCGCCTCATACCTGCTCGGCCAGACCGAGCGGCTGGTCGTGGCCACCGGCATTGCCGTGATCTACGCCTATGAGCCGATTGCGGTGGCCAACGCCAGCCGGACGCTGGGTGAGCTGTTTGCCGACCGGTTTGTCCTGGGGCTGGGCGTCAGCAATAAAATGGGCAACCAGCGCCGCGGCATTCCCTACGTCAAGCCGCTGAGCTTCACCCGCGAGTATCTGCAAAAGATGCGCGCCGCGCCGTACGGCGGTCCCCCTCCCCGGCCCGAGCCGCCTGTCGTCCTGGCCGGCATGATGCCCAAGATGCTGGCCCTGGCCGCCGCTGAGACCCACGGCACGCACACCTACTTCACCACCACCGAACAGATCGCCCACACCCGCCAGGCCCTGGGACCGCAGCCGTGGCTGTGCGCCGAACTCGGCGTGATGTTGGAAACCGACGCGACCAAGGCGCGCCGTGCGGCCCGCGACTACATGCGCACCTATCTGGCCATAGACCACTATGTGCAGCGTCTGCGGGCGGGCGGCTTTGGCGACGCCGACTTTGCCGACGGCGGGAGTGATACGCTGGTTGACGGGCTGATTGCCTGGGGCGATGCGGCGCATATTCAGCAGCGCATCGACGCCTATTATCAAGCTGGAGCCAGCCATGTGTGCCTCCTGCCGCTCAGCCCCGAAGGCGGCATGAACCCGGACCAGCGGGCGCTGGAAGCGCTCGCTCCACACTAGAGGACGGACCCATGCAAACCCAACGCGCCGTTGTTGTTGACCCCGAGGCGACGGGCCGCTTGGCCATTCACGAACTGCAAGCCCCGACCCCGGCCGACTCCGAAGCCCTCATCCGGGTGTATGCCATCTCGCTCAACCTGGGCGAAACGCGTCGCGCCCTGACCATGGCGGAGGCTGGCGCACGGCCCGGCTGGGATCTGGCCGGTATTGTCGAACGGGCCGCAGCCGACGGCTCCGGGCCCCAGGTTGGAACACGGGTGGTCGGCTTCGTACCGTCGGGCGGCTGGGCCGAGCTGGTGACCGTTCCCACCCACTCCCTGGCCGAGTTGCCGCCGTCGGTGTCGTTTGCCCAGGCCGCGACCCTGCCGGTGGCCGGCCTGACCGCGCTGTACTCGCTGGAAAAAGGCGGCCCCTTGCTCGGCCAATCGGTACTGGTGACCGGCGCCTCGGGCGGGGTCGGGCATTTTGCCTGCCAGCTGGCGCGAGAGGCGGGCGCCCACGTTATCGCCTCGGTGCGTCGCCAAGAGCGGGTCGCCCAAGCCCAGGCGGCCAAGGCTCACGAGGTAGTGGTCGGGGCCGATCTGGCCGAAGCCAAGCAACTCGGTCCCTACGACCTCATCATGGAATCGGTTGGCGGTCAGTCGCTCAGCACCGCCCTGAGCCTGCTGGCCCAAGACGGCGTGTGCGTGCTGTACGGGGTGTCGGAGTCGCCCCAGGTGTCGTTTGAGGCTCGGCAGTTCATGGTTATTGGCGGGGCGTCGCTGTACGGCTTCATTCTGTTTCACGAGGTCAAGCGCCGGCCCGCCTCACACGGCCTGTCGCAGCTGCTGCATCTCGTTGAGGACGGCCGCCTTGAGCCGCCCATCGAGGTCGAAGAGCCGTGGACACGGATTGCCGACGTGGCCCAGCGTTTGTACCAACGCCAGATCGGCGGCAAGGCCGTGCTGCTGGTGTCGTAAAGCGTTCGCAGAGGACGCAACTTCAACAGAGCGTTGGATTATACTTCGCTAATCCAAGCTACGGGAAATGGGATGAGCGACAAAAATGGATGAGCGAGTTGAAGGTCTTCTTCACGACTTTCCAGAAATCTTTGAAAAACGTCCCCCACAGATCGGCGAACTCGAAGACGATTGGGTTATCATTGATGTGCCAATAGGCCGAACCAATTCGGGGGAGACACGAGCTGAATTAAACGCTGATGCAATCGGGGTTAGTGAAGACAAGTTCTTATCTGACCTGGACCGGTTCGAGGACACCAGTAAAATCGCTAACGATGAACCGCTCTATGAATCTGGAGCAGAAAGGTTAGATTCTTCTCTGAGTGAGAGAATCCGCCGCCGTCGTCCTGAAGTAATCTCTAAAGCGATCGCTGACTTGAGAAAACGTATTAAGGGTAAGTTCCCCGGGTCTCCCTCGGGCCTGCCACCTGGCGTTCCTCCTCCTGACGCCTTAGCCGTATACTTGCCCTTCCACATTTTTCCGAACATGTGGGGCATCTACCTGCTGGACGCGGGGGTTGAAAGCCTTGCGATTTGCCTTCGTCGGATTATGTTCGACCAGTTCAACCGATCTGTATCTCAGATGGATGCGCGGCGGATTTCGCGAGTGTTTTTGTTTCATCACGAAGCATACCACTGTGCCGTTGAGTCCTTCTCGGTCCGGTGCGAATTGGCGTCGGGAAAGCCGGTCTATCGGACCGGCACCAGAACGCTCTACAAGCGAGGTTATGTCCAGGATGAGCCGCATGAGGAAACGCTCGCAACTGCCTATGGACTCCGAAAAGTCCGAGATGAGATCAAGCTACCGAAGCGTGACAAAAAGGCTGCTGTGGAGGCTCTAAAAATCTACATGGCTCTTTGCCCACCAGAGTACGCAGAAGGAGTTCGCTATATCGACAATGATCGTTTCGACGAATGGGAGCGGGCGTTCATCGAGAAGGTGATGCGTACTTGCTCAAGCAGAGCCCTGCCTGCTTCGGCATGGAACATTGGGACGTATATGATGTCACCGCTTCTCCAGAGAAACAGGAAATACTCTTGGATTTGCAAACGCGCGGATTTTCGTGATCGCTCAGAGCTAGAGGTTCATTATTTTCGACGCCGCGATATCGTCTCATGCTTGAAGAAATTGGCAGACGCCCACCCGGAACCCGGCGGCAAGCACAACCATATCGTTCGGACTGTAAACAGAGCGGGACACAAGAGCACTCGGCGAACACAGCTCCCCTCAGGTGAAGTACATAAAGGCACGCTATCGGGAATGCTAAAGGACCTTGATCTTGATCTTAATGTCTATAGCTTCCTAGAGGAATGTCGGAAAGTAGGGAAACCGGTTTGACTGTAGCCCACACCCTACTCCGTGCCATAAACAAGGCAAAACACTTCAGGTCCGGGTATCGCTCTATCGGATAATCCACTCGCCCCCCCTGATGCACTGCTCCAGCGCAGCAGCCAATAGGTCAGCTGTGATTCAGTTGGTTAGAAGGAGAGAGGAACATGACCCAGGAGGAGATAGATTCCGTTGAGGTCGGCAGACGTCTGCGGATCGCACGCGAAACCGCCGGCATGACGCAGGCGGACGCCGCGGCCAATATCAACGCAGCACGCGCCACCTTGGTGGCGATAGAGAAAGGTCAGTGTGCCGTCCGCACCGCTGACCTTCTGTCGCTGGCCCGACTCTACGGTACGTCGGTCAACTCTCTACTACGCCATGAATCCGTTCACGTTGATCTCGTACCTCGATTCCGAAAACTCCCTGACTGCAAGGACGACTCGTCCACCAAGGCGGCCCGGCTGCTGGCTGACCTTGTTCGGGCCGAAGTCGAACTTGAAAACCTGCTCGGGGTTCCGCATCCCCGCAACTATCCTCCACACGGCGGAATCACGAATGAGCAGGCTGGGCAGGTCCCGGGCGTCCTCGCTGCTGTGAATACGGACCGCATTGAAGCCACACGCCCGACGACGCTCCGTCTAAGCCTGCTGGCTGCGGAAGCGTGGCAGCAAGAACTGCTCAGCGAGGGACAGCTTGCCCGTCTTTTGCAGCTGGGGCGGGTGGAGTTGCGCGAGATTTTAGATGGTATTGAGGTTGAAGGGATTGATATAGATAGCGCGCCAAAGCTGCCTGAATGATCTCACCGTTCCTGCTGTCTCAGACACGAGCGTCACTCGACTGTCTTTACGGCGTGAGCGCCAGCGGATGCCCAATAATCTGACGATCAGCGGTGAGGAGCTTGAGGCCTTCTTCCTGGGCCTGAACCAGCAGGAGTTCGTCGAACGGGTCTTTGTGAGCGATGGGGGTTTCAAGCTTCCGCGCGGCGTGACTCACGGTCATTGGAAGAAAGATCACGTCCTGATCTTCGAGTACGGCAATAACATCATTCGGATCAAAAGGGCTTTTTCGCCCGCCGGACCGGTAACGGGCCTGGAATTTCAGTCGCATCTCCCAGATCGACACGGCGCTCGCATAAATCTGTACCGCCTGATTCGTGAGGATCAGGCGGTCGGCGTCGGAAAACGCCCCGGGCGCAGCCATCAGATTGTAGAGATAGGAGGTGTCAAGAAGAACACGCATGGCGTCAACCTACTCCCTCTTCGAGCCCAAGAGCCTGGCGGCTGAACACCGGATCGTCGAGGTCGGCTGTCCAGACCTCCCCGTCTTCTTCCAGCCCGAAGTGCCGACGCGCCGCATTCAACTTGTCGAAATCAATCCCACCACGTCTGCGGAAGCGCACAAGCTCAACTGCCGGTTCGCCGTACTTTGTAATAATAACGCGCTCGCCGTTTTGAGCGGCGGCGATGAGTTCAGATAGGCGCGCTTTCGCTTCGCGTAAGGCAAGTTCCACAGGATGACCTCCAAACGACTCAAATCGGCTTTAATATGTACCTCATGGTGACCACGTGCAAGACTACAATGTGACTACACTGTTGACCGGTGAAGGGCACAGAGACAGTTCATCCGCTCCTGGGGGTTAACCCAGGAAACCGCTCACCGCCTCGACAAAGGCGTCTGACTGCTCATACGGCAACATGTGGCCAGCCGCCTCAATGAGCGTTTTGCGGGCGTGGGGAATGTGGGCCTGAAAGCGGTCGGCATACACCGGCGGGATCAGACGATCACTCGTGCCCCAGACCAGAAGGGTCGGCGCGCGCAGACGGTACAGACGCTTGGACAGCCGGCGGTTGGGAATCGGAAAGAGGATCTTGCTGGCCGTGCCCATGCGCCGGGTGTTGCCGATATAGAACTCCTTGAGCGCCTCGGGGTCTTTGAGGTCGAGCCCGCCGGTCAGCATGGCCTCGCCGGCCGCGCGGTCGTGAAACAGGTACTGGGCGAACTCGTGGGGCAGAAAGGAAAACAGGTCGGGAATCGGCTGCTCGGCAATCCATAGACCGGCCGAGGCGACCAGGACCAGTTTGTTCAGGTCGTTCGGCGCCACACAGGCCATTTCTGCCGCGATCATCCCGCCCATGGAGTGGCCGACCAAGTGGGGCTTGGACAGCCCCAGGGCGCTGACCACATCCCAGCCGTGCAGGGTGAAGTCCTGCATGTCCTCCAGCAACTCTTCCCCGCTCGACTCGCCAAAGCCCGGCAACTCGGGGGCGAAGACCCGGTAGTGCTCGGCCAGGCGGTCCAGGAACGGCTCCTGACCGAACAGGCCGCCCGCCCCGTGCAAGAAGACCAGCGGCGTACCGCTGCCGGCCTCAAAGACACGCACCGTGATCCCTGGCCGAGTCTCGATCATCCGGCTGTTCACAGCGGAATCCTTCCGTTGGCCCGGGCTTTCTCGATAGTCGTCTCGGGTTCCAGCCGTTCGTCCATGGGCTTGCACCACCACCGGTTGTCGTCCTTCCAGTCCGGCCACATGTCGCGCAGCTGGGGCATGACCTGTTCGGCAAACAGCTGGGTCGAGTAGCGCGTTTTCCAATCCGGCATATTGCCGATGTGGATCAGGCAGAAGATATGCCCGACGTGCAAGCCCTTGATCATGTCTTTCATCCGGTCGCGCACCGTCGCCGGGCTGCCGGCAATGACGTAGCCCTCGTCGAGCAGCTGCTTCCAGGTCAGGGTCGGAAAGGTCTGCTGCATATCCTCGCTCAGGGCGTTCAGGACATTCGCCTTGATGGTCTTGATCGTCCGGTAGCCCGGCGCGTCGGCAAAGCCGTTGTAGACGTGCAGACACCGATTATAGAAATAGCTGACGTGCTCGGCGTACAGTTTTTCGGCCTCCTGGTCGGTGTCGGCCACACAAATGGTCTGGGCAAACGCGCCCCGGTAGGGCGACTCGTCTTTGCCACGGGCGGCAACCCGGTCCCAGTAGCCGTCCATCAGCTGCTTGCCGCGCAGATAGCCGGTGAACGACAGGTAGGAATAGTTGTAGTCATTGTCCAAACAGAAATCCCAGGTTTCGACCGAGCCGCCACCCGGAATATAGACCGGCGGGTGGGGCTGCTGGACGGGCTTGGGCCAGCAGTTGACCCAGCGCAGCTGGTTGTATTTGCCGTCAAAGGCGAAGGGTTCTTCCTCGGCCCAGGCGCGCATGATGAGTTCGTGCGCCTCGGCGTATTTGTCGCGGGTGATGGCCGGAATCTGGCCGTAGCAGTAATTGGTGTCCATGGACGTGCCGACCGGGAAGCCGGCCAGCAGCCGACCGCCCGAAATCACGTCCAGCATGGCGAACTCTTCGGCCACCCGGATCGGCGGATTATACAGGGCGATCGAGTTGCCGATCACCGCCAGGGCCGCCTGAGAAGTCCGGCGGGCCAGGCCGGCGGCGATGATGTTGGGCGAGGGCATCAGGCCATAGCCGTTCTGGTGGTGTTCATTCACGCCGATACCGTCAAAGCCCAGCGAGTCGGCGTATTCGAGTTGGTCCATATACTGATGATAGACGAAATGGCCCTTTTTGGGGTCGTAGAGGCTGTTGGGCAAATCCACCCACACCGAGCGATAGTCCTCTCGGAAATTATCCGGCAGATGCGGCCACGGCATCAGGTTGAACCAGGTAAACTTCATAACGACCTCCTCAAAAAAGGGTTTGCAGGCTAGGGCTGCCAGCGCCCTAGCCTACGTTGAAAAATAGCCAGCGTCGAGAGGGGACGCGCCTCAGACGGGGACGCGACAAGCGAGATCGTTCCGCCCGGTTCCTCATGCGCACACCGTCCTGCTGTCCGGGGGTTTACCCTGAAATCGTTGACTTGTACATTGTCCATTATGAAGCGCGTGACTGCATCTGAAGCCCGAAAGCAGTGGTTCCGTCTGCTTGATGAGATTGTTGCGGGAGAGGTGGTCGTTGTGGAGCGCAAAGGACGACAGGTGGAGATATCCTGCAAAGAGGGTACGTCGGCAACAGGAAAAGAGCGCACTACAGACTATCGCTCCGTGCTGCACGCACTTGGCGCGGATCGGGCGGATGAGTGGGGCTGGGAGTGGCAGGGACCTCCTCGGTCGATGGCTCCGCTTAGACACAAGAACACATGACACTTCTGCTCGACACCCACTTCGTGATCTGGCTCGTACTCGGCTCCTCCAGACTCTCCGCATTTCCCTGGCTCGACCGCTATCGTCCCTGGGGCGTTTCGCCCGTCTCTCTTCTGGAAAAAAGGTGAAATTCGGCATTCTCCAGTTCTTCAGCTGGCCTGGCCGGCGGGTCAGCCTGCCGACCGTGTATGAGCGGACGCTCCAGCGCATCGAGATCATGGACCGCGCCGGCTATGACGCGGTGTGGCTGACCGAGCACCACTTCACCGATTACAGCGTGTGTCCGTCCATTCCGGTCATGGGCAGCTATGCGGCGGCCAGGACAACGCGTTTGCGGATCGGCACCGGGGTGAGTCTGGCCGCCCTCTACCACCCGCTGCGCCTGGCCGAGGAGATTGCCCTGCTCGACATCCTGTCCGGCGGGCGGGTCAACTGGGGCGTCGGGCGCGGCTTCGACGTCAATGAGTTTCGGGCCTTTGACATTCCGCTGGACGAGAGCCAGGCCCGCTTTCACGAGAGCGTCGATATTGTGCTCAGGGCCTGGACGAGCGAGCGGCTGCACTACACCGGCCAGTACTACTCTTTTGACGGGGTGGAGGTGCTGCCCAAGCCGCTCCAGCAGCCCCACCCGCCGGTGTGGACTGCGGCGTCCTCGCCGGCCGCCATCGCCTGGTCGGCCGCCATGGGCTATTCGATTCTCATGGACCCCCACTCGACCCACGCCGAGATCGGCCAAAAATGGACCAGCTATCGGGATCAGTTGGAACACCACGGCCATTCGATCAGCGGGCGAGATATCCCCATGGCCCGGCTGGTGGCCGTCGCGCCGACCGATGCCCAGGCCAGGCAGGTCGCCAGCCAGGGCGCGCGCTGGCTGATTGACGCCTATGTGGATCCCAAACGCTTCGGCGTGGTCGGCGATCCGGTCCAGAACTATGTGGACCGGGTCATCATTCACGGCTCGCCCGAGCGGGTGGTCGATGAGCTGGCGCGCCTGCACCAGGACATCCACCTCGACTATCTGATTGGTGCGCCGCTCAGCCATCAGAGCTTTCTACTGTTGACCGAAAAGGTCTTGCCACGCCTGATCTGAAGCCCCACCGGCTTGCATCTGTGGCCGTCGCCAGGCATGTTTGAGCAACAGAAACGCCAAGGACTAAGGAGGGCATCATGGCACTACCGCAGGATATTACCCCATTTAACAGCGAACTCATGGATTCGCTGGCTCGGACCGCAGACATGGACTGGATTCCGAACGAACTGGATCCCGAACGCGCCTTCATGAAAGTGCTGTGGACCGGCTCGGAGTCGGGCAGCTGGGCGGTGATGTTCCGCTGGCTCAAGGGCTATGCCGCGCCGCCGCATAAACACCTCAGCGCCTCCCACACCTTCATTCTGAAGGGCAAGCTTCAGGTCCGGGACGGCACCCTCAACGCCGGCGACTACGTGTACGAGCCCAACGGCATGATCCACGGGGCGACCACCGCGCTCGAAGACACCGAGTACCTGTTCATCTGCAACGGTCCGGTGCTGTTCTTTGGCGAGAATCAGTTCGAGGGCTATATCAGCTGGGAAGAACTCAAACGCGCCCAGGACGCATTTGAGGCGTCCAAGCGACCCACCAAGCGGGCCAGCGCCAAGCGGGCCAAAAGGACGCCACGCAAAAAAGCCGCGTAGCAGGCTGAGAGGCGGTTGGGTGGTGGGCGCTGCACGGTCTCAGAGCCGCCATGAGCCAGCAGGACGCCTTTGATCACATCGTCGCCGCTCTGCACGAGACCGCGCTGAACGACAGCCTGTGGCCCCGCACCTCGACCCTGATTGATGAGGCGGTCGGGATGTGGGGCAGCCATCTGGCGGTCGAGAGCGGTCATACTCGGGACGACGCCGAGTTCGTCTTTGGTGATGCGTATTGCCACGGCGAACTCGTCGAAATGGGGAGAATGTACGCCAATACCTACTTCCCCCACGACGAACGCGTCCAGCGGCTGCTCCACCTGCCCGACAGTCGGGTGGTTCACGTCACCCATGTCTACACGGAACACGAGTTACAGACTTCCCCGACGTATAACGAGTTCTTGTGTCGGTTTGGCGCCGGCAACGGGCTGAACCTGCGTATGGACGGCCCGGACGGATTACACATCATCTGGGCGTTTACAGACCCTGACGACCCGCACGGGTGGCGCTCCGAACAGATCACGCTGATCAAACAGCTGCTGCCCCACATTCGTCAGTTCGTCCGAGTCCGCCAGGCACTGGCCAGCGTCGAGGCGTTCGGCACTGCGCTGATATCCCTGCTCGGCAACGCTCTGCTCGGTGTGCTCTTTCTTGACCGCCACGGGACAATCGTCGAGACCAACACCCGTGCCTCAAACCTGCTCCGGCGGGGTGACTGCCTGACAGACCGGGACGGCGTCCTGCGTGCTCGGCTCCCGACCGACAACGCCAAGCTCCGGCGGCTGTTGGCGCGTGCTCTGCCTCACTGGGGTCAGACCGTCTCCAGCGGGTCCATGACGGTCCGGCGACCCTCCGGCAAGCTCCCGCTGACCTTGCATATCAGCCCGGTCACCCACCGGACCGACTTTGGCGCCCAGCGCGTTGCCGCGCTGGTGCTGCTCGTCGATCTCGTAGAGCGGCCTCAGATTGATCCCGCCTTCCTCGCCACGACGCTCGGCCTCTCCCGCGCCGAAAGCCGGGTGGCGGCCGCCTTGGCCAGGGGCCAAAGTGTCCGAGACATTGCCGTGACCACACATCGAACGCAAGCGGCGGTACGTTGGCACCTTAGGCAGATGTACGTCAAGCTGGGCCTTTCGCGCCAGGCCGACTTGGTGCGCTTGGTGCTGTCCACCGTCGGGGTTCCCCTGCCGCGCGCCTGACTCCGCTTTCCCCCGTACCCCGTCTCCCCCTGCCCGCTCCCAAAAATTTGCGCCCAGCGCCGAAAAACTATCAATTTGAGTAGGGACAAACGGCTGGCAGGTGCGTAGAAGGGGCTGGATATTCTCACCGAACGGTTGCCAGGAGACACGATGCGGAATCTGATTGGTTTGCTGGTAGTAGGGCTGCTGGGCTTGGCCTCGGTGCTGGTCCACGCGGCAACGCTGGAGAGTCCTGCTTCGGGGTCCAATGTGTCGGGGATCGGATACATCGCGGGCTGGAAGTGTCACCACGGCGAGGTGACGGTTCGGATTGACGGCGGGGGGCCGATTCGCCTGGCGACTCGGATGCCTCGGGCCGACACCCAGTCGGCTTGCCAGGGCGCGACCGACAACGGCTTCATCACCCAGTTCAACTGGGCGTTTCTGGCCGATGGCTCCCACACCATCGTGGCCTACGATGACGGGGTGGAGTTTGCCCGGAGTACGTTCACGGTGGCGACCTTTGGGGAGGAGTTTGTGGAAGAGGCAGAGGGTGAGTGTACGATTACGGATTTCCCCTCCCCTGGCGAGACGGCCCACTTCCGCTGGAATGAGAGCACCCAACACCTGGAACTGGTGGACGGGGAGGATGTGCTCCTGTTTGCGGACGACTTCTCGTCGGGCAATCTCAGCAAGTGGACTCAGGCGGACAAAGGTTCCGTCGGAGGGTCTCCCAGTCCGGGCAGGCTCTCGGTGGTCAACGGCGTACTGGTCATGGAGGCGACGGCCGGTGGCAACTACGATGTAAGGGTCATCAAGGAACTGGCTCCACAGAGTCGCCACGGCAGCTACCGGCTATCCTTCGATTGGAAGGCGGTCACGCGCGAAACGCCCTACGGCCTAGACGGTGTGCGCCTACGGTTCTACGACGACGGGGACCAGTTGATCGGGCATCTCGTTGCGGTGAACTCTGGACAGACGCGGCGAGGCGGGAACGTGCTCGATCACGTGTGCTCATCCCATCTGCTGTCGGAAGACCGGTGCGCCGGTATAGGCAAGCTCGCGGAGACATTTGACTGGGAGAGTGTGACGCTCGACACGACGATGATCCCAGGCATGAATCCCGGCAATGTCGCCCGACTGGAACTCCGGGCATGGGTGTACAACGATGCCGGCAGCGGCGGCGAGATGCACTTCGACAACTTTGAACTGGCTGGCTCGGCAAGTTCCACGACGACCCCTCCGCCCACCTTTGGGGGGCAGTCGATCGCGGATCAGCGGTACACGCAAAATACGGCCATTTCCGCTCTGACGCTACCGGCGGCCACGGGTGGCACGGGCACGCTGACCTACCGGTTGAGCCCAGCAC
>JAAXHF010000633.1 GCA_012271025.1 Deltaproteobacteria bacterium
TGATGCCGACCGCCTCCTCGATGGCCTGTGTGGCGCTGGCGTTTTTGGTTTGCAGGACAATCCGAAAGGGACCGGCGTGTTTACGGCTGCTGAAACGGCTACCCACGCTGTAGACCAGGCCCAGCTCCTCACGAATGCGGTCGTTCAGGCGCGAGCCAAAGCCGCCCGCGCCGAGAATATAGTTCATGACCCGGATGGCGTAGATATCCGGATTGTGGCGGGCCACACCCGGATGGCCGAGGATGATATTGGCCTGACTGACCGGCCTGTCGATGAGGACTCGGGCTGCCGCCGGGGCGGGATCGGCCGGCCAGTCGAGCGGGGGCAGGGGGGCGGCCTGCCAGCCGCCCAGATGACGGGTCAGGAGGTCGTCGGCCTGGGCTTGGGTCAGGTCTCCGGCAATCCCGATGATTGCGTTATTGGGGCGGTAGTAGGAGCGGTAGAAGTCGACGATATCCACCCGACTGAGGGCGGCCAGGGTGTCCGGCTCGCCGTCGATCAGGCGTCCAAACGGATGCTCGGCGTACAGCTTCTCCTGAAACGCCTTGTTCGCCACCCAGCCCGGGTCTTCTTCCTGGCTGCGGATGGTGCCCAGAACTTCGGTCCGCTTGCGCTCAAATTCCTCGGCCGGGAAGGTCGGACGAAGCAAAACCTCGGCCAGCAGACCAAACGAGGCCTCAAGGTTCTTGGTCAGGCTGGTGACCAGCACGGTCGTGGTTTCGTAGTCGGCCGAAACCGACACCGAGGTGCCCAGGAAGTCGAGCGCTTCGGCCAATGCCTGGGCGGTGTGCTGCTGGGTGCCGCGGGTCAACAGCAGGGCGGTCAGGTTGGCCACGCCGGCTTTGTCCACCGGATCGGCGGTCGAGCCGGTTTTGAGGGTGATGTTCATGACCACCATGGGCACGCCGGGGCGTTCGGCCAGCAGGAGGATGGCTCCATTGTCCAGCACGGTTCGGGTGGCCAGAGGCGTGGCCGCAGCCGGACCGGGCAGCAGTCCTGTCATGCCCAAGATGGCGAGCAGGCCGCAAAAACGGGCCAAGCTTTGCACACGCTCAGAAGAGATGGAAAAATGCATGCGTATCTCCCTCACTCTCCTAGTGGACGATCCGGTCGCCCACGCCGCGGCTGGGTCGCTCCCGGATGGGCGGTCCCTCGGGGATCAACACTCCCACCGTGCGGTTGTCTTCCCGTAAGTAGGTCTGAGCGACCCGCTGGACTTCCGCGGCGGTGACGGCGCGCAGATTTGGCACGACGCGCTGCACCAGCCGCCAATCGCCCAGCGAGGCGTACTGCCCGATCTGCATCGCCCGGTAGAACAGGGAATCCTGACCATAGATGAAGTGCGACTCGACCAGGTTTTTGGCCCGCTCGAGTTCGTGGTCGCTCACCGCCTGTGTTTTAATCTGCTCAATCTGCTCAAACAGCGCGGTTTCCGCAGCCTGCCAGGTTTTGCCCGGGGCGACCCGCATCGACAGGGTGAACAGGGTGGCGTCTTTTGCCGTTTCGTCATACCCGGCGCCGGCGCTGAGAACCAGCGCCTGTTCTTCGACCAGGGTTTTCTGCAAGCGTGCGCTCCGCCCGCCGCTCAGGATAACAGACAGGACCGACAGGGCCGGGCTGTCCTGTTCGTGCAGGTTGGGCACATGGTAGGCGGCAATATACACGGGCAGGGCGGCCGGGCGTCTGAACACGATCCGACGCTCGCCGCGCTGCGGCGGCTCAAGCGCGGTGACTGGGGGGGCGGCCGGGCCGGCCGGGACCGCGCCGAAGGTGGCCTGGATTTTGGGCAGAATGATCTGGCGGCTGACGTCTCCGGCAACAACCAGGATGGCGTTACCGGGGGCATAATAGGTCTGTCGATAGCGCTTGAGCTGATCCAGGCTGATGGTCTCCAGGTCGCGTTGCCAGCCAACGACCGGCCAGGCGTAGGGATGGGCGGTATACGCGGTCGCGCTGACCTGTTCCCACAACTCGGAGCCCGGGTCATCGCTGGTGCGCAGGCGACGTTCTTCCATCACGATCTGCCGCTCGGCCTCAAGGGCGGTCTGATCGAGGTTCAGATTGGCCATGCGGTCGGCTTCAAGCTCCAGCATCAGGTCGAGGTGAGCGGTGGTGAAGCGCTCAAAGTAGACGGTGTGATCGGCGCTGGTAAAGGCGTTGAGGCTGCCGCCGCGGGTTTTGACCAGGCGGGTAAACTCGCCCTCGCCGTATTTCGGGGTGCCGCGAAACATGAGGTGTTCGAGCAGGTGCGAGATGCCGGTGATGCCCAGCCGCTCGTTCCGCGAGCCGACCTTGTACCACACCTGGAGGGTGACGACCGGCGCCCGATGATCTTCGAGCACCAAGACCGTCAGGCCGTTGTCCAGCCGGTCCTGGCTGACCTGCCAGCCGTCCTCAGGCGTCTGGCCTAAAGCGGGTGTCAGGAACAGAGGCAGCAGCAAAAGAGCCAACCCTGTCCGGAAATAGCGCATGTCGTATCCCTCCGAGTGATGTCTACAGCTCGTCCAGAAGTTCCTGCATGACTGCGCGCAGCCGGTCGCGCAGCTCAGGCTTGTGGTAGGCCAGCCGGAGTGTGGTTTCGAGCAGGCCCGGCAGCGTGCCGACGTCGTGTCGCCGCCCGGTAAAAACATAGCCGTACAGCCCGTGGCGCTGCTGAAGTACGCGCAGGCCGTCCGTCAGCTGGATTTCCCCCCCCGCCCCGACTTGCACATGGCTCAGAATGGGAAAAATCTCGGGCGGCAGCACATAGCGACCGATAATGGCCAGATCGGACGGCTCGGTGCCGGGCGGAGGTTTTTCGATCAGGTCTGAAATGGCATACGTCCGGGGCGCTTCCTGGCGGCCGGCAATAACGCCGTAGCGATGAATGTGCTGGCGCGGGATCTGCTCCAGGGCCAGCACGCCTTTGCCGGTGCGTTCATAGACCCGCAGCAGCTGGGCACTCAACGGCGGGTCGGCCTGGCCCAGGTCGTCGGGCAGGATGACGAGGCAGGGTTCGTCGCCGACAGCCTCCCGGGCGCATAAGACGGCGTGGCCCAGGCCGCGGGGCTCGTCCTGGTACACACAGCTGACGCTGACGCGGCTGAGCAAGGCGTTGAGACCGGCTAGCCGGTTCTCGGTGTCCCGGTCGGCCAGCCGCCGTGCGTCGGGAGCAAAATAGCGTCCGATGTCGTCTTTGGAGCGGCTGACCACAAAGATGATGTGGGTGATGCCGGCGGCGCTGGCCTCCTCAACCACGTACTGGCTGGCCGGTCGGTCAACCACGGGCAGCAGTTCCTTGGCCAAGACCTTGGTGACCGGCAGCAGACGGGTGCCGAGCCCGGCGGCTGGAATCACCGCTTTTTTGACGGGGGTGATCACAGGAAATGCAGGAAGCCCAGCGGAGCAGCGCTCCGCCGGCACGGATCAGGACGAGGTCGAGGCCTGGACGCCGGCCTCCGGCGTATCGACCGGAATGGCCTGTTGGGACAGGGCCACGTCTAAGACCTCATCAATGTTTTCGACAAAACGAAACTCCATTTCCTCGCGGACGTTGGGGGGCACATCCTCAAGGTCTTTTTCGTTTCGTTTGGGGAGAATGACCGTTTTGACCCCGGCCCTGCGCGCGGCCAGGGTTTTCTCTTTGACCCCGCCGATGGGCATGACCTTGCCGCGCAGGGTGATCTCGCCGGTCATGGCGATATGCGGGTTGACCGGTCGGCTGGTCAGCAGGGAGGCCAGCGCCGTGGCCATGGTGATTCCGGCCGAGGGCCCGTCCTTGGGGATGGCGCCGGCCGGCACATGGATGTGCAGGTCGCAGTTCTCGTAAAAGTCCGGGGCCACGCCCAGCCGGTCGGCCTTGGAGCGGACGTAGGACAGGGCGGCCTGAGCCGATTCCTTCATCACCTCACCCAGCTGGCCGGTGAGGGTCAGGCCCTTTTTGCCGGCCATGCGGGTGGCTTCGATGAACAGGATATCGCCGCCGTTCGGCGTCCAGGCCAGGCCGATGGCCACCCCCGGGTCCTGGGTGCGCTCGGCCACCTCGGAAAAGAATTTTTCGGGACCGAGCAACTCGGTCACTTTTTCCGGGGAAATCGTGGCCTTGTCGGTGTGGCCCTCTGTCACCGCTCGGGCGATTTTGCGGCACACGCTGCCGATCTCGCGCTCCAGGTTGCGCACGCCCGCCTCGTGGGTATAGCTCCGGGCGATCTTGAACAGTGCCTCGTCGCTAAACTCAATCAGGTCGGTGGTCAGGCCGTTTTCGGTGATCTGCTTGGGCATGAGATGGCGCTTGGCGATCTCCAGCTTCTCTTCTTCGGTATAGCCGGCCAGCTCGATGATCTCCATGCGGTCGCGCAGGGCCGGCGGCACCGGCTCAAGATAGTTGGCGGTGGTGATGAACATGACCTTGGACAGGTCAAACGCTACTTCGAGGTAGTGGTCGGAAAACGAAAAGTTCTGTTCCGGGTCGAGCACCTCAAGCAGGGCCGAGGCCGGATCGCCCCGAAAATCCATGCCCAGCTTGTCGATCTCGTCGAGCATGAACAGGGGATTATTCGACCCCGCGGTCCGCAGCGACTGAACGATCCGGCCCGGCAGCGATCCGATATAGGTCCGGCGATGGCCCCGAATCTCGGCCTCGTCTCGCACGCCGCCCAGCGACAGGCGGACAAACTTGCGACCCATGGCCCGGGCGATGGAACGCCCCAGCGAGGTTTTGCCGACACCCGGCGGGCCGACAAAACACAGGATCGGTCCTTTGGGATCTTTGCGCAGCTTGCGCACGGCCAGGTATTCGAGAATGCGGTCCTTGATCTTTTCCAGGTCGTAGTGATCCTCGTCCAGCACCTGGCGGGCGTGGATCATGTCCAGATTGTCGTCCGTGGTTATTGCCCAGGGCAGGTTGACCAGCCATTCGAGATAGGTCCGGACCATGGAGTGCTCGGCCGATTCGGGAGGAATCAGGCGCAGCCGTTCGAGCTCATTATCCGCAGCCTTGCGCGCCTCCTCGGGCATCTTGGCCTCTTCGATCTTCTTGTGCAGATCCTCGATCTCGTTGGTCTTGGCGTCGCCCTCGCCGAGTTCTTTCTGGATCGCCCGCATCTGCTGGCGGAGATAAAACTCCTTCTGGTTCTTGTTCAACTCGCTCTGGACCTGGGACTGAATCTTCTGCCCGAGTTCGATCAACTCGCCCTCCCGATTCAGGAGCGTTGACAGTTTTTCCAGGCGCTGCTTGACATCGAGCGTATTGAGCAAATCCTGCTTTTCGTCGACCGAGATGTTGAGATTGGAGCCAATCAGGTCGGCCGCCCGGCCCGGGTCCTTGATGTTCATGACCACGCCCTGCAACTCGTCCGGCAGGTAGGGGACTTGGGACACGAACTTGGCAAACTGGCTGACGAGGTGGGCCTGGCGTGCATCGAGATCGGCCGACGGGGGGACGACATCGTCCAGGTGGGCCACGCTGGCCCGCAGGTATGGCTCGTGTTGCAGATAGTCTCGGATCTCAATCCGTTTCAGCCCCTGGACCAGAATGCGCACACTGCCGTCGGGGTATTTGAGCAGTTTCAGAATCCGTCCGGCACTGCCCCGGGAAAACAGGCCGGTGGCGTCGGGGTTCTCGTCTTCGGGGTTTTTTTGCGCGGCCAGGCCGAGGAGATTATCCTTGTTGCGACAGTCTTCGACCAGTTTGAGAGAGGAACTCCGGGAGATCAGTAGGGGAACAACGGCGGAGGGAAAAATCACTACCCCACGCAGGGGAAGAATGGGGAGTTCGGTCGGGACAACGATCTCTCCGAGATCTTCTTCAAAGCTGACGACTCCGTGTTTTTGCCCCTCTTGTTCCTCGCCAGCACGCATCCTCATGTCTGCCATCAGGCCTCCTCCAATTCTGGGCTGGTCTACACCAGCCTGGAAAAACCATAATACATGGCCTCTGCTTGCACAAGGGGTAAAGACTGGATACAAGCATAGGATCGCTCCTCTTGGAAACACTGTTATGAAACACGACAGACTGTTCAGTCTTGAAGAGGCCAACACCTTGTTGCCGCACCTCGAATTCATCATGGAGCGGATGCAGCGCATCGGCATCCAGATTCGGGAGGAGATTGGCGGGCTCCTGTACGAACGCCAGGAGGAATCCCTGCCCGACCTGACGACCCCCGAGCTGCTGCGCCTGCGGCCCGCCCTGGCCCCGCTGTTTGAAGACATGGCCCAGGCCGTCCAGGACATTGAGCAGTACGGCTGCGTGTTCAAGGATTTGGAGTTGGGTCTGGTCGATTTTCCAGCCCGGGTGGGTGAGGAAGAGATCTACCTATGCTGGCAGTATGGCGAAAAAGAGGTCGCCTACTTTCACCGTCAGTCCGAGGGCTTTGCCGGTCGGCGCCCCATTGGTGAGCGTTCCGGCAAGCTCCCCTCTCAACACTAGTCAGAGGCGGGTGTGAAGTCGTATCGAGCCGTCCTGTTTGACCTGTTCAGCACAGTCGCCCTGTTTCAGGCCGAGCGTTTGCCGCTGTTCGCCTGGAAGGGACAGACCGCCCGGTCGACCATGGGCGGGCTGCGGGCGATGATTGAGGAAAAGGTGACGGCGGCGCCGTTTGAGCAATTTTTTGCCGCCCTGTCCGAGGTCAACCGGGAATTTGCCGAGCGTCGGGCTCGCGATATGCGCGAGATCCCGTCCCGGCAGCGCTTCGAGTCGGCCCTGGTTCGGGTCGGCTATCCGTCCGGTGAGGCGACCCAACGGCTGGCCCAGGAGCTGTCGCTGACCCATATGGGGCTGTTGGCCCAGGCGACCGAAATCCCGGCCGCCCATATCCGGTTTCTGAAGCGTGTCCATGCGGCCTATCCGGTCGCCCTGGTCTCGAATTTCGATCATGGACCCACCGCCCGGCTGATCGTTGACCGGGACGGGGCTGCCCCCTACTTCCACCAGATCGTCATTTCGGACGACCACGGCTGGCGGAAACCCCACCCCAAGATTTTCACCGACACCCTGGAGCTGCTCCAGGTCGCAGCCCGGGACGCCCTGTTCGTGGGCGACTCGCCCCACGATGATGTCATGGGCGCCAAGCGGGCCGGGCTCGACACGGCCTGGGTCAATGCCGCCGGGGCGGACTTGCCCGAGGGCATCCCAACGCCGGACTACACGGTCCGGGCCATCCCTGAGCTGGAACCCATCCTGTTCGCGCAAGGAAGGCTCCGCAGGAACGATGACACGGCTGACAGCGGCGGTTGAGGACTACCTGACCGACCTGCACCGGATACGCGCCTCGGGTGGAGCGACCGGCGAGCGGTCCTATTATGGGCCGCTGGAGAATCTGCTGAACGCTGTAGGCGGCACGCTCAAGCCCAAGGTAGCCTGTGTCGGCGAGCTGGCCGACCAGGGCGCGGGTCATCCCGACTTTGGCCTGTATGCGGCCAAGCAGCTACAGAAGGGCCAGCCCAAACAAGGCCAAGTCCCCGAACGCGGCGTGGTCGAAGTCCTGGACTGGACCGCTGCGGCCCTCAACCGCGTGGACCGCCCCGCCTTCTTCGCCCGCTTCAACGAAGGTCAAGCCGTGCCCTATTTCTACGAACCCTTTCTCGAAGCCTTTGATCCCGACCTGCGCAAGCAGTTGGGCGTGTGGTACACGCCGCCAGAAGTCGTGCGCTACATGGTCGCCCGGGTGGACAAGACACTGAAAGACGACCTGAACATCCCGGACGGGCTGGCGGCGGAGAACGTGTATGTCCTGGACCCATGCTGCGGCACTGGGGCGTATCTGGCCGAAGTGTTGCGCCGGATTGCCGAGAACGTCAAAGGCCAGGGACTTGGCGCGCTGGCCGGCGCGCGGGTCAAACAGGCGGCCATGCACCGGGTATTCGGCTTCGAGATCATGCCCGCCCCGTTTGTGGTCGCCCATCTGCAAGTCGGCCTGAGCCTGCAAGACCTGGACGCGCCCCTGGCGGACGATGGCAATGAACGCGCCGGCGTCTTTCTCACCAACGCCTTGACCGGCTGGGAGCCTCACACGACTAAGCCCTTGCCGTTCCCCGAACTGGAAGAAGAGCGCGACCGGGCCGAAAAGGTCAAGCAGGCCACACCGATTCTGGTGATTCTGGGCAACCCACCCTACAACGGCTTTGCCGGTATGGCGGTGGACGAAGAGCGGGCACTGTCGGAAGTCTACCGCGTGACCAAGCGAGTACGGCGGCCCGAAGGCCAGGGCTTGAATGATCTGTATGTCCGCTTCTTCCGCATGGTCGAGCGACGCATTGCCGAGAAGACAGGGCAGGGGGTGGTGTGTTTTATCTCCAACTGCTCCTGGCTGGATGGCTTGTCGTTCACCGGGATGCGGGAGCGGTACTTGGAGGCGTTTGACGCGATTCGGATTGATTGCCTGAATGGCGACAAATACAAGACCGGCAAGGTTGCACCGGACGGAACGCCCGACCCAAGCATCTTTTCGACAGAGGGCGACCCGGTAGGCATTCAGGTGGGAACAGCTATCACGACCTTAGTCCGCAAGGCCGACCATGCGTCAGCAGAGACGGTCGGCTTCCGGCATCTGTGGGGGCAGGCGAAACGCGAAGAATTGGTGGAGACGGCGGAGGCAGCGGCGGATGTCCTCTGCGACGCCATCGAACCGGTATTGCCGCTTGGCTTGCCGTTAGTCCGAACGGCGGTCAGTGAGGACTATTTCGACTGGCCGGCACTGCCCGAGCTGTTCCCGATGTCGCTTCCGAGTGTCGCGACGAGTCGTGACGGATTTCTCGTTGATACCGACCTTGATCGGCTCAAGGTGCGTATCGCTGATTACTTCAGTACGGACCTGAGCCACGATGAAGTCACACGGCGCTATCCGCAGGTGATGAAGGACACCGGGCGATTCGATGCCTGCGTGGTGCACGACACCCTGATAGCGCGCGGCGGCCCCACCAAAGCCGGTTTCGTCCGTTACGCCTACCGACCGTTTGACATCCGCTGGCTCTACTGGGAGGCGGAGACGAAACTGCTCGACGAGAAACGCGCCGAGTATAAGCCGCATGTGTTTGAGGGGAACCTGTGGCTTTGTGCTGCGCAGCACCTACGGAAGGGCGCAACGGAACCCCAAGCGTGTTTCACTCGCCACATCGCGTCATATCACCTCATTGAGCGAGGGGCTCTTTGGTTCCCCGCTCGGCTCCGTAACGACGGTCTCGGAATCGACGGGGATGCCACACAACATCGCCCTAACCTGTCAGCTGCCGCTCAGCGTTATCTGAAACATATCAACGCCGACGTGGAAGACCTGTTCCACCACGTCCTTGCCGTGCTGCATGATCCTTCATACCGTGGAGTAAACGCGGGAGCGCTCCGCATGGAGTGGCCGCGCATCCCGCTGCTCGGCTGGCCAGACGGAGACGCCTCCGAGGTGGCGGAAACCCTTACCCGCTCTGCCGCACAGGGCCGCGAACTGTCCGCCCTGCTTGACCCCGACACTCCCGTGCCGGGCGTGACAACCGGAACCTTGCGCCCAGATATCGCCAGCATTGCCGTTCCCGCCACGGTGGACGGACGTAGCATGACCGGGGACGACTTCGCGTTGACCGCTGGATGGGGCCATTACGGAACAGGCGATGCCGTGATGCCTGGCCAAGGGCGCATTGTCGAACGCGAATACACGACGGGCGAACGCGCTGTCTTGAGTGACGCTGCCGGCGTACTCGGTCAGGCTACGTTCGATATCTACCTGAACGGCACCGCCTACTGGCGCAACGTCCCGGCTGCCGTCTGGCTCTACAAACTCGGCGGCTATCAGGTGCTTAAAAAGTGGTTATCGTACCGCGAACGCCCCATTCTTGGCCGGGCGCGGACGCTGGAGGAAGTGCTATACTTTGCAGAAGTGGCACGACGCATCGCGGCGATAATAGCGGCTACAGACAATCGCGTGGGTCGGCTCACGCTCCGCTCATCCGACCTACGCGGCTTTCTGTGCAGTGTTAGCCGGGGAAGAGGGTGGCAAAGGCCAGCGCGGGGCGACTGAAGAGGTGGGTGAGCCAGGGGCTCAGAGTGCTGGCTGCCAGCTGAGTGAAAAGGGAAGCGGTCACGACGCCGAGCAGCATCAGGAACAAACGCGAGAACCTCGTCGGGATCATCATGGTCAGCTCCTTTCGGCGTCATGTGGAGAGTGTCAATGTGTTTTCGCTGGAGAACCTCTTGCGACTACCGTGTGCGCCCCTTCCTTAGAGCGTTTTACGTTAGGCTGTA
>JAAXHF010000300.1 GCA_012271025.1 Deltaproteobacteria bacterium
GCCGACACCGACAATCGCGGCTTTGTCCTTCAGGCTTTCAATCGACATGGCAGCCCTCCTGTTCGGCCCGCGATTAGAGCACAGCCGGTGCGGATTTGCTACCGCCGGGCCGGGACGCCGATTCCCGGCCCGGGGCGCACGTGCTAGGCTAACCACGCCCGCAGCGAGGAGATCAACATGATTGTCCTGTATCCTTCCCTGGCCGATTCGGCCGGGCGTTCATAAACGGTGTCGGTCTCGCGTGGCTTCGGCCGTGACTTCGTCCTGCTGTGCCTGGTCAGCCTGGGATTCTTTTCCAGCTTTTTTTTCTTTTTCCCGACCCTGCCGTTCTACATTAAACAGCTGGGTGGTCGGGAGGTCGATGTTGGCCTGCTGATCGGCATTTCGAGCCTGGTCTCGTTTGCGGTCAAGCCCTTTGCCGGCCGCTGGACCGACCGCTATGGCCGGGTGGTCATGATGACCGCCTCGGTCGGGCTGTTTGCCTGTGGGGCGCTGCTGCACGCCTGGGCGCTCAGCATCGGCCTGCTGTTCGGCCTGCGTCTGGTCTACGGCTTTGCCCTGGGCTGTTTTACCACCGCCTCGGGCGCCTACCTGGCCGACGTGGCCCCGGCCGACAGACGCGCCGAGGCGACCAGCTATTGGGGCCTGGTCAATTCGCTGGCCATGGGCGTGGTCCCGCCCCTGGCCCTCGGCATCATGCACAGCCCGGCGCTCCACCCGTGGGAGGAGGGGCTGGTCGGGCTCCTGCCGGGACTGGGCCAAAAAGTCGGCTGGCCGGACAATTTTACCCTGCTGTTTTTCACCGCCGCCGGCGTCGCCTTCCTGGCCAGCGGTGTGAGCAGCCGCCTGCGGGAACGCCACCGCTCGGCCGAGCGACCGGCCAGACGCCAGTTTTTTGCCCCGGAAGCCGTGCTGCCGATGGTCGTTCAGCTGTGCCTGTATCTGACCTTTACGTCGTATACGACCTTTTTGCCCCTGTACGCCCGGACCTTCGGTCTGGACAACCCCGGCTATTTGTATTCGAGCTACGCGCTGGTGCTGGTGGCGACCCGCATGCTCAGTGCCCGCCTGGGCGACCGCTACGGCCGCGCCGCAGTCATCGTCCCGGGTTTTGTTCTGGCCCTGATCGCCCAGCTCGTTTTGGCTTTTGCCTGGGATGTCCAGGCCCTCTACCTGGGCGTGAGTGTGTACGCCATGGGCATCGGCCTGGCCCAGCCCGGGCTCGGGGCGTGGATGATCGACCGCCTGACACCCGAACGCCGCGGCCTGGGCATGGCCACCTTCGCCCAGGGGCTCGATCTCGGCATGGGGCTGGGCGGGGTGCTGATGGGCAGCATCGCCAGTCAGGCCGGCTTTGCCCCCATGTACGTGTGCGGGAGCGGCTGTCTGGCGGTGGGCTTGGCCATTTTCCTGTCCGGCTCTCAGCGCTCACACGCCGGCTCCTGATCGGTGCGGCGGCTCTCGCGCGCCGGGTTGCGTCAGCGTCGTTCATGCTGACCTTGACGAGGACGACCTCGTCTGTGAGCGACGGTTTTTTCCTTGACGCCTGGCGCCGCCGGTTGTAGCGTGGCGGCGTGCAGGAAGCCTTTGAACACCGCCCCCTGCTTGACCGCAGCCTGCTGCGTTGCGTCCAACAGCGTCAAGACCTGCCCTCGATCATCCGACTGAGCCTCCATCTGTCGGCTTTTTTGCTGTGCGCCTATGGCGTGCTGCTCGTCACCCCGCACTCCCATGCGGCGGCGGCTCTGCTCTCGGTCGTGCTGGGCGGGATATGGGCCGCGCTGTTCGCCCCCTTTCACGAGTGCACCCACCACACCGCCTTCAAGTCGGCCTGGCTGAACACCGTGGGCACCTGGCTCAGCGGCTTTCCCTTTGGGGTCGCCCCGGCCGTGTACCGGGCCTTTCACTTCGACCATCATCGCTACACGCAAATTGTCCACAAGGACCCGGAGCTGTTGTTCTTGGGTGGGCAGCCGGTGTCCTGGCCGACCCGGTGGAAAACCTGGTTGCGCATGATCAGCGGCTGGGGCCTGCTGAGCCTGAAAATCGGCTTCCTGACGCGCTTCCCCTTCCTGGCCTCTGACAAGTGGGAGTCTCTTGCCCCCTGGGCGCCACCCGACCAACGCTCCACACTAGCCTGGCAGTCCGGCCTGATCGCCCTGTTCTGGCTCGGGCTGATTGCCGCCGCCTGTTTCGGGCCGGCGGGCATGGGCTGGATTCTGTTTGCCGGGCTGCTCAGCCATCCGTTTCAGGCTATCTGGGTAACCACCGAGCACACCGGCCTGCCCAACGAGGGCTCCATTCTGGCCCGTACGCGCACCATGCTGACGTGGCCGTTCTTCAGCTGGTGGCTGTGGAATATGAACTTCCACGCCGAGCACCACGCCTGGCCTGCGGTCCCGTGGTATCGGCTGCCCGTCATACATCAGGCAGTCGCCGCGCACCTCGACGCTACGGAGCGCGGCTATACCCGCCTCCAGTTCAAGGTATTGAGGCAGGTCGGCGCCTAGGGCAATGAGCAGGTGGCACGCATGCAGGAATGGGGGGCGGTCCGAAGAACGGCTCAAGGACACGACGGATGAGTTTTTGGAGCGAGATCGGAAGCCGTTTGGGCTGCCACCCCGCCAGAGCAGCGAGAAAGGCGCCACCCCGCCATGAGTGCGCTGGCGTTTGACACCCATAAAGCCGTCACGGCCCTCAAGCAGGCCGGCTTTGAGGAGGCCCAGGCCGAGGCTGTGGTCAACACCATGGGCGAGGCCCTGGGCGGTAATGTCGCCACCAAGGCCGATCTCACCGAGGTCCGCGCGGCCCTGGAAGCTGATATGGCGGTCATGAAGGCCGATCTCACCGAGGTCCGCGTGGCTCTGGAAGCCGATGTGGCCGCCGTAAAGGCCGACATTGAGCAGCTCCGGCTGACCACGCAGGCCGACCTCGCCGCCGTGCGCACGGAGATGGCCGAGCAGTTTGCCGCCCTCTACAAACACCTGTGGGTCATGGCCGCCGGCATCGTCGGCCTGACCGTCACTCTGGTGAAGCTCATTCCCTGACGGCGGGCACGGTCGCCCTGAGCATACTCCACCATTGCCTCAGCTTCCTCGAACGTGGCAGAGGGATACCGCTCTTGCAGCCCCTCTTCCATCGATTGCGGAAGAGAGCGACGCGAGGTGAGCCACCCCCCATCAGTTCATATGCTTGCGCAGTTCACGCGGCGTCGTTTATCCTGACCCTGCAAATCAAATAAGGAGTCAGCAGCGTGCAGTTCGCCCATCCCTCAGACGCCCGTCGGCATACCCCAGAGCCGCCGCGGCCGGCCAACGACCACCGGTCCGAGTTTGAACACGACCGGGCGCGTATCATCCACTCGGCCGCGTTTCGGCGCCTCCAGGGCAAAACCCAGGTGTTCGGGGTGTATGAGGGCGATTTCTTTCGGACCCGACTGACCCACTCGCTCGAAGTCGCCCAGATTGCCAAGGGCATTGCCCTGGCGCTGGGCGCGGATACCGACCTGGTCGAGACGCTCTGTCTGGCCCACGATCTTGGCCACGCACCCTTCGGCCACGCCGGGGAACGCCTCCTGCACGACCGCATGCGGCCCTATGGCGGTTTTGAGAGCAACGCCCAGACCTTCCGCATCGTGACCCGGCTCGAACACAAACACACCGCCTATCCGGGCCTGAACCTCACCTACCCCAGCCTCGACGGGCTGCTGAAATACAAGACCTGTCTCAATGCCGCGGAGCTGCCCCCGTCTGGGCACGAACCGGTCAAGGGCTATTACACCGCAGACCGTGAGCTGGTCGAGGCGATCACCCGTTCGACCGGCAGCGGTCAGCAGCGCAGCCCGGAGTGCCAGATCATGGACGTGGCCGATGATATCGCCTATTCGGTCCACGACATCGAAGACAGCCTGCAAGCCGGCCTGATCACGCTGACCGACTTTCGCCGCTTTCCGGCCCAGCGTCTGCTGCCCGAGGTCAACGCTGCGCTCGGCGCCTGGCAACGGACGGTTGACGCTGAAACGGCCGGCGCGGTGCTGACCCAGATCGCGACCCAGCTCGACGCCCTGGAACACACGGCCGGGCGGGCGGCGCATAAGATGCTGACCCGCGACCTCATCTCGGCCTTTGCCAGTACGGTCGAGGTCCAGCCAACCGGTCGCATTGACGCGGCCTTTTCCGAGCGGGTGCGGATCGAAGTCCTGAAAGCTTTTGAGTCTCAGAAAGTGATTCGTAACCCACGCGTGGCCACCCTTGGCTACAAGGGCCAAACGGTTCTGGCGCGTCTGTTTGAGGTGCTGGACCAGGGCCGCGAGTCGGTCGGTCTGCTGCCCGAAGAGCAGGACGAGCGCTACCAGCACGCCCTGGGCGAGGGGGACGAAGCGGCCTGCAAGCGGGTCATCTGCGATTTTCTGGCCAGCATGACCGATTCGTCCGCGATGCGCTTCTACAGCCGCCTGTTCGTGCCCGGTCAGGGCAGCTTTTCCGACATGTTATGAATGGTGGCGTTCGCTGACCGTTCAGGCTCAGCGCAACGCCACCATCGGGTCTTTGAGCCGGGGCAGCTCAAACCACACCGCGTCGCACACCGCCAGCTCTTCTTCGTCCAGGCTCAGTCCAACCGCCGGCAGCGACTGGCGCAGCTGCTCGGGCGAGGTCGCTCCGACGATTGGCGAGGTGATCCCGTCCTGAGCCAGCACCCAGGCAATCGCAACCTGAGCCAGCGGCTTGTTGCGGGCCGAGAAGAACTCGTGGAGGTGGGATACGGCGGCAAACTGGGCCTCCTGCCAGTAGCGCTTCTTGTAGGTGCGTCCGGCCCGGCCTTCGAGCGCGAAACGCGTCTCGGACGAGGGGGCTTGGCTGGCCTGGTTGTCCATGTGCTTGCCGGTCAGAAAACCGCCAGCCAGGGGATTGTAGGGGATCACCCCGACGCCCTGATCGCGACACAGCGGCAGCAGCTCATGCTCGATTTCCCGGAACAGGATGTTATAGCGCGGCTGCACGCAGTCGAAACGGGCCAGCCCGTGTTTATCGCTGGTCCACAGGGCTTTGGCCAGCATCCAGGCCTGGAAGTTCGAGCAGCCGACGTAACGGACCTTGCCCTGCCGCACCACGTCGTCGAGCGCCGCCAGGGTCTCGTCAATCGGGGTGTCAAAATCCGGCGCGTGCACCTGATAGAGGTCGATGTAGTCGGTTTGCAGCCGGCGCAGACTCTCGTCTATGGCGGCCAGGATGTGTTTGCGGGACAGGCCGCGATCATTCGGCTGGGGTCCCATGGCGCCCCAGCACTTGGTGGCCAGGACAATCTGCTCGCGTCTGCCCTTGAGCCATTTTCCGACAATATCTTCGGTGCGGCCGACCGTCGAGGCGTCCCCGCCGACCGGATAGACATCGGCGGTGTCAAAAAAATCGACCCCAGCCTCGAGTGCGGTATCCATGATGGCAAAGCTCAGCGCTTCATCGCACTGCCGCCCAAAGGTCATGGTTCCCAGACACAGTTCGGACACTTTGAGCCCGGTTCGGCCCAGCCGCTGCGTTTTCATATCGCTTCCTCCGTTGGCATAGGAAAATGAGACAAAAGGAGTATACTGCCCCAAAAGAGGACTGTGTCAACACGTCAGCCACAGGGAGGAAGAGCATGCCACACACAACAAAAAAATCGGCCAAGGTGATCCCCCTCCGCTCCCGAGCCAGCGCCGCGACGACCCCTATGGATCGCAAACGGGCCAAGACCCTGCACCAACAGGACAAGGCGCATCTGGTCCACGGCTTCGTGCCCCTGAGCCTGCATCAGGAGCGCGGCATGCCCATCTTCGTCAGAGGCGAGGGCGTGTATCTGTGGGATACGGACGGCACGCGCTATCTCGACGGCCTGGCCTCGCTGTGGAACGTGCATGTGGGCCACGGCCGCAAAGAGATCAGCCGCGCCGTCGCCGCCCAGATGGATCAGCTGGCCTTCGCTCCGACCCTCATCGGCCCGACCTCGGCCCCGACCGTTGAGCTGGCCGCCAAGCTGACCAAAATCGGCCCCAAGGGCCTGCGGCGGGTGATTTTCACCTCGGGCGGCTCGGAATCGAACGAGACCATGATCCGCCTCGTCCGGGCCTATTGGAAGGCCAAGGGCAAGCCCAAGAAGACCAAGTTCATCAGCCTCAACCAGGGCTACCACGGCACCTCGAGCGGAGCGGCCAGCCTGACCGGCATCCCGCTGTTCAACGAGCAGGTCGAGCCCGGTCTGCCGGGTGTCATCCACATGGCCCGGCCCTACTGCTACCGCTGCGAGCTGGGCAAGACTTACCCCGACTGTCAGGTCGACTGCGCCGACGAGCTCGAACGGATCATCAAGCGCGAAGGCGCCGGGACGATCGGCGCCTTTGTGACCGAACCGATACAGGGCGTGGGCGGCGTTATCGTTCCGCCCAAGGAGTGGCTGCCCAAAATCCGTGAAATCTGCGCCCGGCACAATATTCTGCTGGTGTGCGACGAGGTCATCACCGGATTCGGCCGGACCGGCACCATGTTCGCCTCGGCCAGCGTCGGCCCCGATATCCTGGTCTCGGCCAAGGGCATTACCAGCGGCTATCTGCCGCTCGGAGTGGTGCTGTTCAAAGAGGAAATCTTCCAGACCTTTCTGAAGGCCGGCGACCAGGCCTTCTGGCACGGCTACACCTATACCGGCCACCCCACCGTGTGTGCGGCCGGGCTGGCCAATCTTGCCATCATCGAGGATGAAAAGCTGGTCCAGAAAGCCCGCGAACAGGGCCGCTATCTGCAAAAGGCGCTGGCCACGCTCAAGGATATCCCGATTGTCGGCGATGTCCGCGGCAAGGGGCTGGTAGCAGCCATCGAGCTGGTCAAGGACAAGCAGACAAAGGAGATGTTCCCCGCCGAGACCAAGCTGGTCACGCGGGTCTGGGAACGCGCCTTGCGGAGCGGGCTGCTGACCCGCATGGGCGGCTCCAACGTCATCGCCATCTGCCCCCCGCTGATTATCACCACGCAGCAGATCGACGAGATGGTCACCACCCTGCGAGAGACCCTGGTCAGCGTGTCCGAGGAACTGGGCGAGGACTGGAAGCTGGCCAGCGGCAAGTAGCGGGGAGCTATTCAGGACTCGATAAACCGCGTCGTGGAGTCTGCATGCGAGCAAGCGACGCCATCCTGAAATGGCTCAACAAAAATCGCCAGACGCTCGGCCCATACCGGAACCAGTATATTGCCTGTACTGCGCAAGGAATCATCGCCAACGGGCGCGATTTACAGCCTGGGCTAGATGCAGCTCAGCGTTCGGGCAAAGCCTTCGCGGTGTACTTGGTGCCACGGCACACGGCATCTATTGTCCTGTACTAGCGCGTTTCCCGATAGGCTGTAGTAGGTCGGATGAGCGGAGCGGAAGCCGACACTCCGCCCCCGCCCCGCTCTTTCGGATTACGCGTACGGCTCAAGCGACCGACAAGGCTACCGGCCCGCCTCAGGCCACAGATCGCTCAGGCTGAAACTGATGGCAGCGAAAGGCGGCTGCGACACCGCAGCCGCGCCAGTCAGCGTCTCCAGCAGCGCCCACTGCCCAGCCTGCAACGCGAACGCCGCCAGCGTGCGGGCATCCGGGTCCACACACCACAGATACCTCACTCCCTCTCGGGCATAGCTTGTCCGCTTTGCGCCCTGGTCCAGCGCTCGCGTCGAGGGCGAGAGCACCTCGCACACCCAGTCCGGAGCCAGCGTAAAGTAAGCCGTGTCGGGATACTCTGGCATCCGGGTCCGCCGCCAGCCCGCCAGGTCGGGCACCAGGATATCCTCGCCCAGGTGCAGTTCGGGCTCGAACACAATCCACCATCCGCCGGGACCGCCGCGCCCACGATTAAAGGGCGGGCCGAGAACTTCCCCCAGCCCCGTGCTGGCCCAGGCGTGCCGGGCGGCCGGACGGGGGTGAGTGTGGAGGGCGCCATCAATGATCTCGGCGACTTGGTGCGGCGGGGCGTCCAGAACATCCTGGTAGGTCGCCCGGCGGGCGGCTTTTACGGCTGGCGCTGTAGTCTGGATGGACATGCAACTCCTCGCTCGGTCCCCTCTCTGCCTGCCATCCTACGCCGTCTGCTCCGCCATATCCAGGCCGGTGAGTACTGGCTCATTTTGCTCTGTAAGACGTTCAGCAATCCGCTACTTCACATGCGTGTCCAGGAACGCGCCAGCCCGCCGATAGCCTTCGGCGTAGGCGGGCAGCGGCGGCAGCTGGAAGAACGCGTGCGGCGCGCCGTCAAGAATATGCAGCTCGTGCTCTACCCCGGCCGCCGACAGTTTTCCGGCCAGGGCGTGTGACTCCGCCAGCAGCGGGTCTTTTGTCCCGACCGCGATGTAACACGGCGGAAAGCCGTCACACGCGTACAGCGGGCTGACCCGGTGATCCTCGCGCAGCGCCTCGTAGTCTTCGACCGGCAGATACAACTGCTGCTTGGCGTGCGGCGTACCCAGGCCGGCCAGCGCCGCATGATAATCAAACACCCCGTACAGCAGCAGGCCGGCCTTGATGGCCGGTCCGCGCTTGCGGCTGCACTCGGCCAGGACCCCGCCGGCCAGGTTGGCCCCGGCCGAGTCTCCACCAACGGCCAGACGTTGGGCGTCGCCCCCGTACTCGGCGGCGTGCTCGACCGCCCACTGGGTGGCGAACAGACAGTCGTCAAACGCGGCCGGAAAACGATGCTTGGGCGCGCGGCGATAGTCGACGTTGACGGTCAGATAGCCAGCGGCGGCAAACTCCCGACCGAGGCGCAGGTGGGTCTTGGGACTGCCCATGGTCCAGCCC
>JAAXHF010000399.1 GCA_012271025.1 Deltaproteobacteria bacterium
GGCAGGCGGTCGAGCTTGGCCAGCACGTCGGCCAGCCCGTTGTTGACGTTGGCCCCGATCTCTTTGAGGACCTCGGCGTGCTTGTCGAGCGCCTCCTGGAAGTAGACCGATACACAGTGGCCGAACATGATGGGGTCAGAGACCTTCATCATCGTCGCCTTGAGGTGCAGGGACAGCAGCACGCCGTCTTGCTTTGCTGCGTCCATTTGCTCGGCGTAGAACGCGCGTAGCGCCTTGACGTTCATGACCGAGGTATCAATGACCTCGCCGGCCAGCAGCGACAGCTTGTCTTTGAGGACGCTGACCGTCCCGTCAGCGGCGACGAACTCAATCCGCACCTGGGTGGCAGTGTCCACGGTGGTCGATTTCTCGCTCTCGAAAAAATCCCTGCCGGCCATGTGGGCGACCCGGGCCTTCGAGCCACTCGCCGGCCACTGCTGCATCATTTTGTGGGGATGCTTTTGAAAAAACTTCTTGACCGAGCTTGCGGCCCGCCGATCCGAGTTGCCCTCGCGCAGGACCGGGTTGACGGCCGAGCCGAGCACCACCGTGAACCGGGCTTGCAGCGCCCGCTCGGCGTCGTTTTGGGGTTCCTCCGGATAGTCGGGGATAGCGTAGCCCTTGGCCTGGAGTTCCTTGATGGCGTCCTTGAGTTGGGGCACGGTCGCGCTGATGTTCGGCAGTTTGAGGATGGCCGCCTCGGGCGTCTGGGTCATGTCGCCGAGCTGGCTCAGACAATCGGGAATGCGCTGCTCGGGGCTTAGCTTTTCGGGAAAGTTGGCAATGATTCTGCCGGCCAGAGAGATGTCGCTGATGTCGAGCTCGATCCCGGTCCCCCGGGTGTAGGCCTGCACGATCGGCAGCAGGGCGTAGGTAGCCAGGGCCGGCGCTTCATCAATCTTTGTCCATGTAATTTTCGCTGTCGCCATACGTCGTCCTTTCCTGCATGTCTGGAAGCCTGGACCGGGGCGTATCCCGGCTCTGAGCGGATTGCAAAGCGCGCCCGAAGATAGTAGACAGGGGGGAACTTTTGCAACCCGGTCGAAGGTATCCTATCGGAATCATTTTGGAAAGCCGCTTGACTATGAATCCCGCGCTCCGCTGCTGGCCCGTCCTGTGTCTGCTGACCGCTCTGCTCGGCTGTACCCGTGAGATCGAAGAGGTGCCGCTCAGCAACCGGCTGATGACGGTGGCCGATAAGTTTTTTGACGTGGCGGCCATCTCGGTCGAAAAAGCGGTCGTGGTCGGCTATGGAGGGAAGATTCTGGTGACCACCGACGGCGGGAAAACCTGGCAGCAGAAGGACAGCGGCACCGACTTGGCCCTGTATGATGTCGAGTTTCCCGACGCCCAAACCGGCTGGATCAGCGGCCAGGACGGGCTGCTGCTCAAGAGCGAAGACGGCGGCGAAACCTGGCAATCCCAAGACAGCGGGGCTGCGGTTTCCCTGCTGTCCCTCCAGTTTCTGGATCCCGATCACGGCTGGGCGGTTGGCGCTCAAGCCACCTATGTACGCACGACCGACGGCGGCCAGTCGTGGGAATCCGGCTATATCGAGCCGTCCCTGGAGGGTGTGGATATCAACGCCACCCTGGCCCTGTCGGATCCCAACCTCTACGATGTCCACTTCGTCGATGCCCAGACCGGCTGGATGGTCGGAGAATTTGGCAAGATTTTTTACTCGACCGACGGCGGCCAGAGCTGGACCGAGCAGCAGAACAGCCTCTTGGGCCAGGCCGGCATTGACGACGCCCTGAACTTTCCGACCTTTTTCGGCGCGTATTTCACCTCGGCCCAGGAGGGCATCGCCGTCGGTCTGGAAGGCAAGATCGCGAGGACGACCGACGGCGGCCAGCAGTGGACGTTTCTGGCCGATACCGCCTCGGAAACCGCGCCGCTCTTCACCCCGATCCTGTTCGACGACGGTCGGGGCTGGATCGTCGGCGCCTCGGGACGCATATATCAGCGCCAGGCCGGGGAAGACGGCCCCACCTGGCAACGCGCCGGCTTTGGTATGCCGACCGTGACCTGGCTGCGGGCGATTGATTTTGCGGACGACCAGCACGGCTGGATTGTGGGCGGCTTTGGGACGGTCATGCGAACCTCGAACGGCGGCCAGACGTGGTTGCCCAGCCTTGGCTAGGACGCTGGGGCAAGCCCGGCCTGAACACGGAGTAGACACGGCATGGCAGATTCTTCGGCCTTTGATATTGCGGACAAAGTCACGATTATTACCGGCGGCGGGACGGGGATTGGCGCCGAGATTGCGGCCGAGTTCTGCCGTCGCGGGGCCAAGGTCCTGATCACCAGCCGGACGATGGATCACCTCGGTCCGGTGGCCGACGGCATCCGCAAAGAGGGGGGCACGGTCGATGCGATTGTGTGCGACGTGCGCGACAACGATCAGGTCGAAGCCGTGGTCAACCGAGCCGTGGCCAACTGGGGCCGGGTCGATGTGCTGATCAACAACGCCGGAGCCAGCTTTGTGGCCCACGCCCACGATATTTCACCCAACGGGTTTCGGGCCATTGTCGATATCAACCTGAACGGCACCTTTCTGTTTTCCCGGACCGTGGCCCGGCTCATGATGGATAAAAACAGCGGCGGCAGCATCATCAACATCTCGTCCGATGCGGGCGTCTACGGGGCAGCCTCCATGGCCCATTACGGCGCCTCAAAAGCCGGCGTGGTCAATCTGACCCGCTCGCTGGCCATTGAGTGGGCGCCCTACGGCATTCGGGTCAACTGCATCTCCCCCGGCCCGATTGAAACGCCGGGCGTCAAGGAGGTGTTGTGGCCGACGCCAGAGCTGCAGCAGCGCGCCCGTGACTCCAACGCCCTCAAACGCTTTGGCACCGGTCTCGAAGTCGCCTGGCCGTGTGTCTTTCTGGCGTCTTCGGCCTCGGGCTTTATCAACGGAGTCAACCTCCAGGTCGATGGCTGCATGCTGAAAAGCGGCGAGCCCGAGAGCCGTCTCAACTAGGGAACACTATGGCAGGGATTGTTTCGTACGGGACGTATGTCCCGACCTACCGTCTTCCGCGTGACCTGATCGCCCAGGAGTGGGGCACGCCTTCCCTGGGCGGAGAGCGGGCGATCGCCAATTATGATGAAGACAGCCTGACCCTGGCGGTCAATGCCAGCGTCGACGCCCTGGGTGCTCAAGACCCCCAGCGCCTGGCCGGAGTGTTTTTTGCCTCAACCACCTCGCCCTACCGCGAAAAACAGGCGGCGGTGACCGTGGCCACGGTGTTGGACGCCAAGGCCGAAATCCGCACCATGGATTTCACCGATACGCTCCGGGCCGGCACCTCGGCCCTGCTGACCGCGCTCGACCTGGTGCAGGACGGTCAGCGTCTGCTGGTATGCGCGGGCGACTCGCGCATGGGCGAGCCCGATACCCAGCAGGAGCAGAACTATGGCGATGCGGGCGGAGCGCTGGTGATCGGAACCGACGGGGTGCTGGCCGAGGTGGTCGGGACGTATACCATGGGCCAGGAGTTTCTCGGCACCTGGCGCACCGAAGAGCAGGACTACCTGCGCTCCTTCCCGGGCGGGTTTGAGAACAAGTTCGGCTATAACCGTTTTGTCGCCGCCGCGGTCACGGGGGTGCTGGACAGGTGTGGGCTGAGCGCCCGGGATATCACCAGCGCGGCCATTGCCGGTCCGAGCCAGCGCGCCATGCAGGCGGCCCTGCGCAGCCTGGAGCTGGATGTCAAGTCTCAGGTTCAGGACACGTTCTGGAACACGCTCGGCGATTCGGGCACGGCCCAGCCCCTGGTGTTGCTGGCCGCGGTTCTGGAGCGCTCCAAGCCGGGCGATCTGATTCTGGTTGCCGGCTATGGCGACGGCGGAGACGCGGCCGTCTTTCGCGTTACCGAGGCCATGGCCGACTACCAGCTGGTGCGCAGTGTCTACTCGCAGATTGAGCGCAAACGCACCATGGCGTCGTATGGCAAATACGCCCGTTTCCGCAAGCTGATGAAAAAGGATTACTCGACCCCGGACGAATCAACCCCGGTTGTTTTGCTGCGGGATAAAAACGAGATCCTGCCGCTCCACGGCGGGAAGTGCCCCATCTGCGGCACGATTCAGTTTCCCATCCATCGGATCTGTGTCGAGTGCGGCTATCGTGACGGTCTTGAAGAGGTGAAGCTGGCCCGGACCGGCAAGCTGTTCACCTTCACCCATGACTATCTGACCGAAACGCCCGATCCGCCGACCACGCATGCGGTGGTTGATCTCGACGGCGGCGGTCGGGTTTTTGTGCAGCTGACCGACTGCGAATCCGACCGGGTGGCCATCGGCATGCCGGTTGAACTCACGTTCAGAAAGTACCACGAGGGGTCTGGCATCAAGAACTATTTCTGGAAGGCCAGACCGGCCAACAGCTGAGCAACACACTCCAGGAAGGAGGAGACAGATGAATATTCGTGACAAGGTGTCGGTGATTGGGGCGGGCTGCAGCAAATTCGGCGAGAACTACGACATGAGCGCGGAAGATATGGTCGTCACGGCAGCCCTGGAAGCCTACGCCGACGCCAATATCGACCCCGGCCAGATTCAGGCCGCCTGGGTCGGCACCCTGAGTTCGGCCAGCGCCGGTAACGCCCTGGCCGACCCGCTGAAGCTGTACAATATCCCGATTACCCGGGTTGAGAACTACTGTGCGTCGGGAATGGACGCTTTCCGCAACGCCTGCATGGCGGTGGCCTCGGGCATGTACGACGTGGTCCTGGCGCTCGGCTTTGAGAAGCTGCGCGACTCCGGCCAGCGCGGCCTGGGCACGTTCGGGAACCATCCCGTTGTCGGCTACGGCACGACCGCGCCGTCGCTGTTTGCCATGGCCGCCAACCGCTACTTCGAGACCTACGGCATTGACAAACACGCCCTGGCTCAGGTGGCGATCAAAAATCATCACAACGGCACCATGAGCCCCAAGGCGCACTTTCGGATGGAGGTGACCGAAGAGCAGGTCGTCAACGCGCCGCTGATCTGTAGTCCGCTGGGCCTGTTTGACTGCTGTCCGACCACGGATGGGGCGGCAGCGGTGATCATCTGTAAGTCCGAGCTGGCCAAATCCTTCCGGCCCGACCCGCTGAAGGTCAAAGGCATCGGCCTGTCGGTGACCTCGGGCGAGCCGTACATGAAACCGGGTTTCGCCTATACCGGCTTCCCGGCCACGGCCCAGGCCGCGCAGTCGGCCTACGAGCAGGCCGGCATGACGGTCAAGGATATTGATCTGGTCGAGTGCCACGACTGTTTCACGATTACCGAAATCCTCAACTACGAAGACCTCGGGCTGTGCAAAAAGGGCGAGGGTTGGAAGTACGTGGAAGAGGGCCGGGCGGCGATCGGCGGCGAGATCCCGGTCAATCCGTCGGGCGGTCTCAAATCGTTCGGCCATCCCATTGGCGCGACCGGCATCCGCATGATCTACGAGGTCGGCCAGCACCTGTGGAACAAGGCCGGCGAACGCCAGGTCAAGGATGCCCAAGTCGGGCTGGCGCATAATCTGGGCGGCCCGGGTTCGGTCGGCTGTGTGTCGATTCTGGCCAACAGTTAAACAGCAATAAGGCGAACGCTGATCTCTTCCTCATCCTAAGAGGTCATCAACGTTCCCCTTTTCCGGAGCACTGCATGGATTTTGGCTTCACCGAGGAGCAGGAGTTGCTGCGCCAGTCTGCGGCAGATTTCTTGAACAACGAATGTCCGATGAGCTATGTCCGCCAGATGATGGAGGACGAACGGGGGTATGCCGATGCGCTGTGGCAGCAGATGGCCGAGTTGGGCTGGATGGGCCTCATTCTGCCCGAACAGTACGGTGGCTCAGGACTCAGCCTGATCGACATGGTCGTCGTGCTCGAAGAAATGGGCCGGGTTGTGTTGCCCGGGCCGTTTTTCTCGACGGTCGTGCTGGGCGGCGGTGCCATTGCCGAGGCGGGCAGCGAGGAGCAGAAACAGCAGCTGTTGCCCCGCATCGCCTCAGGCCAGCTCAAGACGACCCTGGCCGTCCTGGAAGACAACGCGCGTTGGGATGCCGAGGGCGTGCATCTCAGAGCCGAACAGCTCGGCGGCGGATATCGGCTCAGCGGGGTGAAACTGTTTGTTCCGGACGCCCATGTGGCTGACATGATCGTATGTGCGGCGCGAACCGCCGAGGGGTTTGGGCTGTTTCTGGTTGACCGCCAGCAGGCCGGCGTGAGTATCAGCCTGCTGAAAACCATGGACCAGACCCGCAAGCTGTGTGAGCTGAGGCTGGACAAGGTCGAACTCGGGCCGGACGCCCTACTCGGCTCACCGAGACTGGATTGGGACAGGCTCGGCCAAACGCTGGATCGCAGCAAGGTCGCCTTGTGTGCCGAGATGGTCGGCGGCGCCCAGCGCGTCCTGGATATGAGTGTCGAATACGCCAAGATCAGAGAACAGTTCGGCCGGCCGATCGGCTCCTTTCAGGCCATCCAGCATAAGTGCGCCGACATGCTGGTGCAGGTCGAAAGCGCCAAGTCGGCAACCTATTATGCGGCCTGGGCGGTCTCGAACGCCGCGCCCGATGCGGCTCTGGCATCGGCCATGGCCAAAGCCTACTGCAGCGACGCGTATCGCAAGGTCAGCGCGGACGGGATTCAGGTCCACGGTGGCATCGGTTTTACCTGGGAGCACGATCTGCACATCTATTTCAAGCGGGCCAAAGGCTCAGAAGTCACCTTTGGCGACGCGACCTGGAATAGAGAGCTGGTAGCCCAGCATACGCTGGATTAAGCCTGCCGCTCCGAGATTGAGCAGCACCTCGACGAAACGTCCTCGGCTCAGGCGGCAAAGCGGAAGGAGCGGACTGAGGTCACGCGCTCCGCTGCGTCGCCGTGACGTTCACACCAGCGCTTCAGCCCACGCCGGATATAGTCGGGCTCGAGCCCCAGGACCGCGCAGATATTCACGAACGAGAACGGCCAGTCCGCATCCTCGGCCGCAAACCACTCCTCGGCCTCCCGGGCCAGCCGCCGAACGCGACGTCCTTTGCCAACAAACTGTCTTTGGAAACAGCGGATCGCGTCCTCAAGGATGGCCCGCCTGAGCGCAACTTCTCCGTCCTGTACCTGATCTTTGGCGGAAAAGGCGTAGAACTGCTCGGGCAGAATGACCACGCTTGACAGCATGGCCGCGCCGACATCGAACCAGGGCAGGACCGGACTGTACAGTAGTGGGCGGCGCGATGCGTCGGATGATTGTGCCATAACACCCCCTTGTGTAGTCCATAAACAAGAGAGTGGCCTGAAGGTTTCGCTGCCGCTTTCTTCGGCCGGGCAAGCGGTAAGGATGGAGCGCCGCTCCGCACCAGCTCAGGGGGCAACGATCAGGACGACACAGGCCAAGCCAAGCAGGCTCATGACCACAAACAAGAGCATCCCGCTCAGCAGGGCGGCCGGCTGGAAGGACAGCCAGGGCAAGCCGGGACAGCGCCCGGTGAGGAGCAGCCACAGACTCAGAATCCAGACAATGAAGAGCGTGAGCGCGATGACCTGCACGGCTCCCGACAGCTAACCGATCAGCGCCTGACAGTCAAGCCAAGACCGGGTCCGGCGCGTTGCATTTGTCCAGAGATCATACTATATGAATGCTGTTGCGAATGGGCTGGTCCGGTGAAGATCCATATCGAAGATATCCTCACGTCCCCGACCGTCCTGGCTTTTAGCGAGGAGGCCCAGGAACTCGGTCAGTTCCTCTCCTCAGCCCAAGCCACGCCCGAGTACCAGGTTGAAGCGCCGACGCACATTCGGCTGAGCCATTTTCGCTCGGGACACGACCTCTTCTTTGACGGCAGCGTCCGGACGACACTCTGCGCTCAGTGTGTGCGCTGTCTGGAGACGTACACCTTTCCCCTGGATCGTTCATTCTCGGCGGTTCTTCAGCCCACGCCCCGGCTCGGCCGGGAGATTGCGCTGGACCAGGACGAGCTGTCGGCGAGCTTTTATCACGGAGAGCATGTTGACGTCTCAGCGCTGGTCCACGAACAAGTCATGCTGGCCCTGCCTAGTGCTCCGGTGTGTCATGAAGCGTGCCAGGGCCTGTGCTCCCAGTGCGGCATCAACCTGAACCAAGACAGCTGCGCCTGCCAGCCGGGCGGCAACGCTTCGCCCCTGGCCCTCCTCTCTTCAGTCCGGATTGCTCCCCAAGGAGTCATCAAATAAGCGCCTGTCTTCCCACGCATCCCTATGTATATCGCAGTTGATGCCATGGGCGGCGACTATGCCCCGGGTGCCGTCGTCGAGGGTGCGGTCTCCGCATCCCGGGAGTACGGCATTGAGGTCTTGCTGGTCGGCAATCGAGACCGCATTTTGCACGAGCTTGAACGTGTCCAGGCCAGAGAATCCTCGCTGCTGTCCATCCAGCACGCCACCGAGACGATCAGCATGAGCGACTCGCCGACCGCAGCTATGCGCAACAAACGCGACTCGTCGCTGCACGTCGCCTTTAAGCATGTCAAATCGGGCAACGCCGGAGCGGTCGTCAGTGCCGGCAACTCCGGGGCTGTGCTGGCCCTGGCCATCACCAGCCTCGGCCGTCTCAAGGGCGTCGAGCGGCCGGCCATTGTCACCGTGTTGCCGACTCTGGGCCAGCGCGCCTGTCTCATCGATTCCGGGGCAAATGTGGAGTGTAAACCGCAACACTTGGTCCAGTTCGCCATCATGGGCGAGGTCTACGCCCGTGTCGTACGCGGCATTCGGTATCCGCGCATCGGCGTGCTGAGCAACGGCGAGGAAGACTCAAAGGGGACCGAGACGACCCGCGTCGCACACGAAATTCTCGGAAAGCTGTCGCTCAATTACATCGGCTACATCGAGGGTCGCGACCTCAACAGCGGGAAAGTCGATGTCATTGTTACCGACGGCTTTACCGGCAATGTCGCTCTCAAGACCATGGAGGGCTTCTACGACTTTCTGCACGCCCAGCTGCGTTCTCTGTTCACCGCCAACTGGCAGGGCAAGCTCGCCTACCTCTTGCTACGCCGCTCTTTTGCCGATCTGCGCGCCAGTCTGGATACGGATGAGATTGGCGGCGCCCCGCTGCTGGGCACCAAGGGCCTGCCGATCATCGCTCATGGCGCCTCCAGCCCCAAGGCGATCAAAAACGCGATCCGGCTGGCCGACGAGTCGGTCCGGCGGGGGGTGAACGATCAGATTATTGCAAACCTGCACGCCCTGCCGGAAACCGCATTTTTGACCGCCGAACTCAAACGTGGCGGTCGCAATCTGTGGACGCATATTCGGGATCGCTTCCGGCACCGCGACGGCCAGGGGGCTGAATCGCCGCCAGACAGCCACCCGTCTACTCGGGCCGACACACCGGAGTTCGATACCCACCGACGACCCACACCGGCCAGCCACCAGCGGCCCAACGGACACGCCGGCCAAGACCCGACCGGCTCGACCGGCCAGACGCCCGGCTTTGCGCGATCCCACTCCGGCCACACACCAGATCAGAAAGAAGAGGAACACCACAAATGAGCCACAGGCTGGCGCTGCTCTTCCCCGGCCAGGGTGCCCAAACGGTCGGGATGGGGGAGGCGCTGACACAGCAGTTCGCGGTTGCCGCCGAGGTCTTCAGCGAAGCGGACGAAGCCTTGCAGTTCAAACTGTCGGCGCTGTGCTTCGCGGGCCCGGAAGACGACCTGCGGCTGACCGCCAATGCTCAACCGGCCATCCTGGCGACCAGTATCGCCGCCCTACGGGTGCTTGAGCACGAGACGGACCTTCGGCCAGGGTGCGTAGCGGGCCATAGTCTGGGCGAGTACACCGCGCTGGTCGCAGCCGGAGCGTTGTCGTTCGCCGATGCCCTGCGGACTGTCCGCGAGCGTGGTCGGCTGATGCAAGAGGCCGTCCCGGCCGGAGTCGGCAGTATGGCGGCCCTGATGGGACTCTCGCCCCAGGCTGTTGCCGAGGTGTGTCAGGAAGCCGCCCAAGGTCAACTCGTTTCCCCGGCCAATATCAACGGCGGTGCCCAGGTGGTGGTGGCGGGCCATGCCGAGGCTGTCCGGCGGGCGGTCGAGGTCGCCAAGACACGGGGCGCGAAGCGGGCTCTGGAGTTGGCGGTGAGTGCGCCCTTCCACTGCGACCTGATGGCCCCGGCGGCCGATGGGCTGCGCCAGGTCTTGGCCCCACTCGCGGTTCAGCCCCTGTCACTTGCCCTGATTCCAAATGTCACGGCCCAGCCCCACCAGAACCCCGACCAGGTTAAACCTCTGCTCTTCCAGCAGGTGACGGCTCCGGTCCGCTGGGAGGAGAGTATGCACCAGCTCCGCCGCCTGGGCTGCCAGGCGGCGGTCGAAATCGGCCCCGGGCGCGTGTTGAGCGGCTTGCTCAAACGGATCGACTCCGACATCTCGTGCGCCTCTTTTGGAGAGCCCGGCCACCTCGGGACGGTGCAAGGACTGCTCGCATGACCGCCAGGCTGGAGGGACAGGTCGCCCTTGTGACAGGCGCCTCGCGCGGTATCGGTCGGGCGATTGCCGAGCGCCTGGCCGAGGACGGCGCTCAGGTCCAGGTCAATTACGTGCAAAATCAGGCGGCGGCCGAAGAGGTGTGTGCCCATATTCGGGCGGCTGGCGGCCGGGCTGAGCCGTGCCGTTTTAACGTCGCCGATCAGGCCGCAGTCACGACCAGCGTCCAAGACGTGGTGGCGCGATACGGCCGGATCGACATCCTGGTCAACAACGCCGGCCTGGCGCTCGACGGCCTGCTGCTGCGCCTGAAAGAAGACGAGTGGGAACGGGTCATGGGGGTCAACCTCAAGGGCGCTTTTCTGTGCAGCAAAGCCGCAGCCCGAGCCATGGTACGCCAGCGGAGCGGCCGGATCGTGAACCTGGCGTCGGTCGTGGCCCAGACCGGCAATACCGGACAGGCCGCCTACAGCGCGGCCAAAGCGGGGATTCTGGGCCTGACCAGAACCCTGGCCAAAGAGCTGGCCTCACGCGCCATTACCGTCAACGCGGTGGCCCCGGGCTTTATTGAAACCGACATGACCGGGTCCTTGCCAGACCAGGTCAAAACAGGATATTTGAGCCTCATTCCAGCTGGCCGCTGGGGCACCCCGGCAGAGGTCGCCGAAGTGGTGGCCTTCCTGGTCAGCCCCCTGGCGGCGTATATCACCGGACAGGTCATCAACGTCAACGGCGGCATGTATGTATAAGCGTCGCCCCGGCTCTGGCATCTGGGTGAGCGATAGAGGAGGACAGCGTTATGGCAGAGAGTGCAACACAGGAACGCGTCACGGAAATCATCTGTGAACAACTCGGCGTGAGCCGCGAAGAGGTGACCCTGGAGGCGTCGTTTATCGAGGATTTAGGCGCCGACTCGCTCGATATCGTCGAGCTCGTCATGGCCCTCGAAGAAGAGTATAACACCGAGATCTCTGACGAAGACGTCGAGAAGATTCGGACCGTCAAAGACGTCATTACCTATATCGACAGTCAGCAGGCCTAGTGTCTGGCGGCGCGTCCGCCCGCGGCTCCGGGGGAATAGCGCAGCGGCTGGGTCTTGTGGCGGTCGTGCGTGTCTGTCCTCCCGCGTCCGAGAGGCTGAGAAGTCCAGATTCAGGCATCGTCGCTACCCGAGGGAGTGTGTATGAACAGCAGCCTGGCCCAGCAAGACCCCGAGGTGTATGCGGTGATCCAGCACGAGGCTCAGCGCCAAGAGGATAATCTTGAGCTGATTGCATCCGAGAACCTGGTCAGTCGGGCCGTGCTGGAAGCCCAGGGCTCGGTTCTCACCAATAAGTACGCGGAAGGCTACCCCGGCAAGCGCTACTATGGCGGCTGTGCCTACGTTGACGTCGCCGAGCAGCTTGCCATTAATCGGGCCAAAGCCCTATTCGGCGCTGAGCACGCCAATGTCCAGCCCCACTCCGGCGCGCAGGCCAATATGGCGGCGTATTTCTCCCAGCTCCAGCCGGGCGATACCATCCTGAGTATGAACCTGTCCCACGGCGGTCATCTCACCCACGGCAGTCCGGTCAACTTCTCGGGCAAATTTTTCACGGTCATTCCCTACGGTGTGCGTGAGTCCGACCAGCGCATCGACTACCAGGAAATCGCCGATCTGGCCCGCAAACACCGGCCCAAGATGCTGGTTGCCGGCCACAGCGCCTATCCGCGGCAGATTGATGCCGCGCCCTTCCGTCAGATCGCGGACGAAATCGACGCGCTGGTCATGGTCGATATTGCTCATTTTGCCGGTCTGGTCGCGGCCGGCCTCCACCCCTCCCCAGTGCCGTACGCCGAACTGGTGACCACCACGACCCATAAAACGCTGCGCGGACCGCGCGGCGGTATGATTCTCTGTCGCCAGGATTTGGCCAAAAGCGTGAACTCGTCCGTTTTTCCCGGCACACAGGGTGGCCCGCTGATGCACGTCATCGCCGCCAAGGCGGTGGCGCTGAAAGAGGCTGCCAGCCCGGCCTTCAAAGCCTATCAACGGCAAATCCTGGCCAACGCCAAAACGCTGGCCGAGGGACTGCTCAGGCGTGGCTTTCAGCTGGTCTCCGGCGGGACTGACAACCACCTCATGCTGCTCGACCTGCGCGCCACGGAGCTGACCGGCAAGCTGGCCCAGGACACGCTGGACCGGGCGCGGATTACCGTCAATAAAAACGCCATTCCGTTTGACACCCGCTCTCCGTTTGTCACCAGCGGCGTGCGTATCGGCACACCGGCCGTCACCAGCCGGGGGATGAAAGAGCCCGAAATGGAGGTGATTGCCGAGCTGATCTGGCGCGCCCTGCAAAAAGTCGGAGACGACACGGCGCTCGGCGCTATTGGGGCGGAGGTGCGTGACCTGTGCCGCCAATTCCCGGTCTACGACTCCGCGTCCCTTTAGCTCCTGACTCCGAGCGTTATGAAGTGCCCCTTTTGCTCGCACCAGGACAACCGTGTCATCGACTCACGACTGAGTCGAGACGGCGACGTCATCAGGCGCCGGCGCGAGTGCGAGGGATGCGAACGCCGTTTTACGACCTATGAGCGGGTGGAGGAAATTCTGCCCTTGGTCGTCAAGAAAGACGGCCGCCGAGAAGCCTACAGCCGCCAGAAAGTGGTCGCGGGTCTGACCAAGGCATGCGAGAAACGGCCGATCAGCATTGAGACGATTGAAGACATTGCCGACCGTATCGAGCGTTCCCTGCAAGGCTCTGGAGAGAAAGAGCTGCGGAGTGCGCGGATCGGCGAAGAGGTCATGCGCCAGCTGTACGATCTGGATAAAGTGGCCTATGTCCGCTTTGCGTCAGTGTATCGCTCATTCCAGGACCTGGACGCGTTCATGAATGAACTCAAAATCCTGATCCGAGAGCGCAGCCAGAGTGATCCCAAACCGGATCGGTCCCGCGCCCGCAAGAAAAAGCCGTCCCCCACCCGCACCCCATGAAGTCCATTGCCTCTGACACAGGGCTCTGCCCTCACCCTTGGGTGAGGAAGACAGGATGAACCACACTGCTGACGCTGTCCATATGCAGCGGGCCCTGGAACTCGCCGCCCGTGGTCTGGGACGGACGAGCCCCAACCCTGCGGTCGGTGCGGTCATCGTTCGCGAGGGGCGCGTCATCGGCGAGGGGTTTCACCGTAAGGCGGGCCGGCCGCACGCCGAAATCGAAGCCCTGCGCGGCCTGAAAGACTCGGCCGCTGGCGCTACCCTGTACGTCAATCTCGAGCCCTGCTCCCACCACGGCCGCACCCCGCCGTGTGCCGATGCAGTGATACAGGCCGGCATTCAACGGGTGGTGGTCGGGACCCGCGATCCCAATCCGCTGGTTGCCGGACGCGGGCTGCGTCGCTTGCGGCGGGCCGGAATTCAGACCAAGACCGGGGTCTTGAGACAGGCGTGTGAGCGGCTGAACGAGGATTTCCGTATTTTCATCCGGACCGGGCGGCCGATGGTCACGCTCAAGCTGGCCGCGTCCCTGGACGGACGGATTGCCACCGCGATGGGCGACTCGCGCTGGATCAGCGGTCCCGCCTCGCGGCGGCTGGTACACCAGCTCAGGAATCGAGTCGATGCCGTGCTGGTCGGGGCTGAGACCGTGCGCAGCGATGACCCACAACTGACGTGTCGCATCCGGGGCGGCCGTGACCCGGTACGGGTCGTCCTGGACAGCCGCCTCTCGATCAGTCCCCAGGCTCGCATCTGCACCCAAGCCTCGCAGGCGCCTACGTTGATCGCCACGACCCGGGCCGGAGCAAAACGGCGGCGCTTGTTCGAGCGGCCCAATGTCGAGGTCTTGTCCCTGGCTGCGGCCAAGGGCCGGGTCTCGCTCGCCCGGCTGCTCCAGGAGTTGGCGGGCCGCGGGCTCAAGCACGTACTCATCGAGGGTGGGGGTCAGGTGGCGGCCACGGCCCTGCGCGAGCGGCTGGTTGATAAAGTCCTCTTTTTTTACGGACCCATCTTGCTCGGCGGCGATGGACGCGCCATGATCGGAACGCTTGGCATTAGCCGGATTGCCGCCGGGCACAAGCTCCACACCATAGAGGTCAGTCAACGGGGAGACGATGTGGTGGTGAGTGCCTATATTGACTGGGCGGCAGCCCAACGGGGGACAAAGTGAAGGCTGATAGCCGAATTGATGGGAAGAGATCAGCCTTTACTTTGGCAAAGTGACTGCTGGTACTGAATTAACGACAGGAGATCAGCCTTCACTTTGAAAACAAGAGGGAGGGTCTATGCCACTACCGGTCGCACCAGTTGAGAAAGTTATCACCGACCTGCGCAAGGGCAAGATGATCATCCTGGTGGATGACGACGAAGTGCGTGGTGAGGCGAATCTGTGTATTGCCGCCGACAAAACCACCCCGGAGGCGGTTAATTTCATGGCTACCCACGGGCGAGGTCTGGTGTGTCTGGCCCTGACCGAAGAAAAGATCCGCCAACTCGGCATCCCGATGCTCGGCTCGGGACCGGCGCTGAACCACCAGCGCCTGTTTGGTGCCTCTATCGAAGCCCGTAAAGGCGTCACCACCGGGATC
>JAAXHF010000236.1 GCA_012271025.1 Deltaproteobacteria bacterium
CAACCAGCCCGGGCATTGACGTCTCGCCCGCCTGGTCGCCGGACGGACGTCGCCTGGCGTTCTGTTCGAGTCGCAGCGGCGGACCGCAAATTTATATGCTGGACCTCGCTTCGGGAAAGATCCGGCGGGTGACTTTCTCGGGCGCGTATAATACCTCGCCGACCTGGTCGCCCAGGGGGGGGCTGATTGCGTACACGAGCCAATCCCGTGGGATGCGGGTCAAAATCGTCGATATCGCCTCTGGCCGGGAGAGGACGGTGGCGGCCGGGGAGGATCCCTCCTGGTCCCCGGACGGGCGCTATGTGGTGTTGAGCGCGGCCGGCCGGCTGTGGATTGCCAGCCAGGATGGACGCAGCGTCAAACAATTGACGGCTGGGGGGGGAGATGATACTAGTCCGTCATGGTCAGCCCGCCTCCAGTGAGTGGACCGGATCAGCGACATTCAGCAACAAACAATAAGGACTGAGAAGAACGATGCAGAGCCTCTTTCGGTGGTGTGGATGGGTGGGGTGCAGCCTGCTTGTTGTGGTGTTCCTCAGCGCGTGTCCAGCTCGACAGTCCCCCCGGACGCCCGACTCTCCACCAGCTCTCACGCCGTCTTCTCAACAGTCCGGATTTGACATGGGCACCGCACCCGACGAGGATCCCCTGTCCGACCCCGGCAGGAGGACGGAGACGATGATTGCGGATGGGCCCCAGGCTGGCGGGGAGTTGCAGGATATTCGTTTTGACTATGATGCCTTCGATCTCTCACCGACCGCCCGAGAAGTCTTGCAGACCAATGCCGACTGGCTGCGCAGGAATCCGACGGCCCGGGTTGAGATCGAGGGCCACTGTGACAATCGGGGAACCGTGGAATACAATCTGGCTCTCGGCTCCGAGCGGGCGCGGTCAGCCTATGATTACCTCGTCTCTCTTGGCATTGCCTCGGATCGACTGTCGACCATCAGCTATGGAGAAGAAGCTCCTCTGTGCGCCGAGGACTCAGAGGCGTGTTGGCGGCAAAACCGTCGGGCTCACTTTCTGATCATTAGCCGGTGACTCGTGAGGGGACTCGGATTTTTTGTCGTGCTGCTGCCGCTCCTGGGCGCTTGTGCGACGCAGTATGACGTGCAGCGTGCCCAGGAGGGCAGTCAGGTGTTGAGGACCGGCATCGCTAATGTGGAAGCCTCGGTGGCCGATGTGCGCCAGGAGATGGCCGAACTGAGGGGAACGCTGGAGACGGTCCAGCACCGTCTTGAGCGCGTCGCCCGCGAGCGTACGACGCCCCCGGTTCAGGATCGGCAGGACCTGCAGGAGCTGGAGGAACGTATCGCCAGGCTGGAACAGGCGGAGCGGAACCGTCCCTCGTTCCCGCCTCAGGAGGCGGTCGCCACCTCGTCTCTGCCGCAGTCCGACGAAGTGCCGACGGACCCCCTTACCCAACCCCTCCCGGCCCACGAGGTTGAACGGCCACCCGAAATGCTCCGCGAGCAGCAGGAGTACACCCTGGCCCTTGAGTTGCTGCGGGCTCAAGACTACGAGCAGGCGGTCCAACAGTTCCGGACGTTTCAACGGACCTATCCGGCCTCGGACATGGCCGACGACGCCCTGTACTGGATCGGCGAGATCTATTTCATGCAGCGCGATTACAACCGAGCGATTCTGGCGCTGAACGATGTCGTGCTCCAGTACGAGAAGGGCGATAGGCGGCCGGACGCCTTGGTTCGCCAAGCCGAGGCCTTTCTCGAAATCGGGGATCGGAACTCTCCCCGTCTGATTCTGCGCAAGGTGATGGACGACTATCCCAATTCTGCGGCCATCTCCAAAGCTCGGTCTCTGCTCCAGTCCCTGGAACCCTAGTGCAGTCCTCCCCCCGGCGTTTGCCCGAGCAGCCATGGAGATCATCCGGCATATCCTGCGCCAGCCCCGTCTGCCCCACCCAGTCGTGAGCCTGGGAAACTTCGACGGGGTGCATCTCGGCCACCAGACGATTTTGCGCCGGTTGGTCCAGGAGGCCGAGCGGCGTCGGGGAACGGCACTCGTTGTGACCTTTCATCCCCATCCGCTTTCGGTCCTGCGGCCCGACCGCCCGCTGCCGTTGATTCTGAGCCTGCGCGAGAAATTAGACTCCCTCGCCCAGCAGGGGGTGCAGCGGGTGGTGCTCCAGCGTTTTTCGCGCGCCTTTTCGCGCCTCGGCCCGGAGGAGTTCGTTGAGCAATATCTGGTGCGGGCCATAGGCGTCGAACACGTCGTCATCGGCCATAACTTCAGCTTCGGCCGGGACCGCAGCGGCAGCGCCGAGGCGCTTGAGCGGCTGGGCCAGCGTTATAATTTCGGAGCTGAGGTGGTCGGGCCGGTCCGGGTGCTGGACCGAACCGTGAGCAGTTCGGCCATTCGGTCGCTGCTGAGCGCGGGCGATTTGGACGGGGCCGCCGCGCTCCTGAGCCGCCCCTACACCGTCAGCGGCCGTGTCCAACAAGGCTTTCGGCGCGGACGCACGATCGGCTTTCCGACCGCCAATCTCCGGCCCCGGGCCGACCTGCTGCTGCCTAACGGCGTCTACGCGGTACGGATCGAGGTGGGCCAGCAGACCCGACTGGCCGGCGTGGCCAATGTCGGAGTCAACCCGACCTTCGGCCACAATGCGCGGACGGTTGAGGCCCATATCTTTGATTTCTCGGCGGACATCTACGGCCAGCGGCTGCGGGTCGGCTTTGTTGCCCGACTGCGGGGAGAAAGAAAATTTCCCTCCGTGCCAGACTTGGTCAAGCAAATCCGAGAGGATGCCGAACGTGCGCGTACCCTCTTGGGCCGGTGAGGAGATATCGACGGTCGCATGGCTGGGCAAGCATCATTCCGGCCGGGACAGGTGAGCGGTGTCGATTCGCCGCGACGGTTTGTGATCTCGGCAGAGCACGGCGGCCAGCGTTTGGATCGGGTCGTCTCCAGCGTCATCGCCGCCACCCGCTCGCAGGCCAAGGTGTTGATCGATCAGGCCCGGGTGATGGTCAACGGCCAGCCAAAAAAAGCCGGCTACTGCGTCCGGGTAGGCGACACGCTGTGTATCGAGCCCCTACCCGCAGCGCCGACTACGGCGGCTCCCCAGGCTATTCCCTTGGACGTCTTGTATGAGGATGAGGTTCTCCTGGCGATCAACAAACCTCCGGCCATGGTCGTCCATCCCGCGCCCGGACAGTGGCAGGGGACGGTCGTGAATGCGCTGTTGTTCCGCTGGGGCTGGCGCGATTCCGGCCACTCGCTGCGGCCCGGTATTCTGCACCGTCTGGACAAAGACACCTCAGGGGTCTTGCTGGTGGCCAAGGACGAGAGCAGTGCCGAACACCTCGCCCGCCAGTTCCGGGCGCGTCAGGTCCACAAGACCTACGGGGCCGTTGCGGTCGGACGCTTCCGAGCCCAGACCGGACGGATTGAGCTGCCGATTGGCCGCCACCCGACTGATCGGAAGAAGATGTCCGTGCAGGCCCGCCACAGCCGGGCTGCGCTGAGCCGTTATCAGGTTGTGGCCGAGGCCCAAGGGCTGTCCTTTGTCCGTCTGTTCCCCACAACTGGCCGCACCCACCAGCTGCGGGTGCATATGGCGGCGCTTGGCCATCCGCTCGTCGGGGATCAGGTGTATGGCCCGGCTCAGGCCAGACTGCGTGGAGCACCGGCCGTGGCGCAGACCTTTGGGCGTCAGGCCTTACACGCCGAGGCGATTCGGTTTTCCCATCCCGTCCAGGGGCGGACGATGACGGTCCGCGCCCCCTATCCGCCGGATATGCGGACCTTGCTGGAGGCGATGGGCGTTTCGGAGACGCGGCCCGTGAATTGACACTAGGCTGAAGATCAATTACGATAGGGACAGTTCAGCCCGCACCAGACACGCTCAGATAGATACACAGCAGACCCCCCCGCTCACCGCTTTCTCCATCCCTTCCGGTTGAGAACTTTCTCCGTATGGCACACACGGCTTCTGTCCGCCCGGCGGACCTGTCACGACCCGCCGAGGGGAGGACAGCTTTCTAGATTCGCACATCGCACGCAGTAAAGGGAGAATTTCATGGCTCGGTCGGCTGCTCGGCAACAAGAAGTGGAAGAGCCCCGGGATATCCGCATCGAGGTTGGTGATGAGGATGGCGGGCTGAATCTGAAGACGCTCAAGGAAAAGAAGATCAGTGAGCTGGCGAGAATCGCGCGTGGTTTCAGCGTCGATGGCACATCGGGCTTACGCAAGCAAGACCTCATCTTCTCCATTCTACAGGCCCAGGCCGAGCAGAGCGGCTATATCTACGGTGAGGGGGTGCTGGAGATTCTGTCCGACGGGTTTGGCTTCCTGCGCTCCCCGGATTACAACTATCTGCCCGGGTCCGACGATATCTACGTCTCTCCGAGTCAGATTCGGCGCTTCAATCTGCGCACCGGCGATGTCGTCTCCGGTCAGATTCGTCCGCCCAAAGAGGGCGAGCGCTACTTTGCGCTCCTCAAGGTCGAGGTCATCAACTACGAGGAACCGGAGCGCGCGCGCGAAAAAATCCTGTTCGATAATTTGACTCCCCTCTACCCCGAGGAGCCCTTGCGGCTCGAATACGACCCCGAGGCGTATACCGGACGGATCATTGATCTGCTGACTCCGATCGGCAGAGGCCAGCGCGGCCTCATCGTCGCCGCCCCGCGTACCGGGAAGACGATGATGTTGCAGAACATTGCCCAGGGCATTGTCAACAACCAGAAAGAAGTCATCCTCATCGTGCTGCTGATTGACGAGCGGCCGGAAGAAGTCACCGACATGCAGCGCTCGGTGCACGCCGAGGTCGTCAGCTCCACGTTTGACGAGCCGGCCACCCGTCACGTCCAGGTGGCCGAGATGGTGATTGAGAAGGCCAAGCGTCTCGTCGAGCACGGCAAAGACGTGGTGATTCTGCTCGACAGCATCACCCGCCTGGCTCGGGCCTACAACTCGGTCGTTCCGCCCAGCGGCAAGCTGCTGTCGGGTGGGATGGACGCCAACGCCCTGCGCGGTCCCAAGAAATTTTTTGGCGCGGCCCGGAATATCGAAGACGGCGGCAGCCTGACCATTCTCGGCACCGCCCTGATTGATACCGGCAGCCGTATGGATGAGGTCATCTTTGAAGAGTTCAAGGGCACCGGGAATATGGAAATTCACCTGGACCGACGCCTGATGGACAAGCGCATTTTTCCGGCGGTCGATATCAATCGTTCCGGCACCCGCAAGGAAGAACTGCTGCTGACCAAAGAGGTGTTGAACCGGATTTGGATTCTGCGCAAACTGCTCTCGCAGCTCAATACCGTCGAGGCCATGGAATTTCTGATGGACAAGATAGAGGGCACGAAAGATAATGTCGAATTCCTGCAATCGATGAACCAGTAGACGTTGCGTCTGTGCCCGCCGAGGGGGCGATTTTCCGTCCCAATCGGCTCTGGGCGCGCGTTGCAAAGCCCCCCCCCATTTGCTACAACTCTCGCACCGCAGAGCGCGACATCTCGCACAGTCAGAGGAAGGTAGGATTCATGACCGATATCACAATCAAGCAGTTGCTTGAGGCCGGGGTCCATTTTGGCCACCAGACCAGCCGCTGGAATCCCAAGATGAAGCCGTATATTTTTGGTGCCCGTAACGGGATCCACATCATCGACCTGCAACAGACCGTCGGCATGCTGCGTGAAGTGGCGAACTTTGTCTCGGAGTTGGTTGCCGACGGCGGTCATATTCTGTTTGTCGGCACGAAAAAACAGGCCCAGGACGTCGTGCGGGAAGAGGCCGAACGATGCGGGATGTACTACGTCAACAATCGCTGGCCGGGCGGGATGCTGACCAATTTCCAGACGATCAAGAAGTCCATTGAACGGCTGAAAAAGCTCGATGAAATGCTCGACACCCCCTCAATCAACGAGGCGCTGACCAAAAAGGAACTGTTGGGCATCGGCCGCGAGCGAGACAAGCTGATGGTGACCCTGGGCGGCATCAAGAACATGCGCAAGCTGCCGGACGCCATGTTTGTCGTGGACACCAAAAAAGAAGAAATTTCGGTCCGGGAGGCGAACAAGCTCGGGATTCCGGTCGTGGCTGCGGTTGATACCAACTGTGACCCGGATACGATCAGCCACAAGGTGCCGGGCAACGATGACGCGATCCGGGCCATCCGACTGTTTACCAGCGCGGTGGCTGAAGCGGCGCTTGAGGGCCGGGCTCAGCTTGAGGAGCGCCAGCAGGCCGAGGAAAAAGACACGGCTGAGACGGCCGTTGCCGAGCCCGTGAGTGGCGCAGGCGAGGCCGAGGCTGCCAAAGCGGCTGCCGAGCCCGCGGCCGCCACCACCCCGGAGCCCGCGGCCGCCACCACCCCGGAGCCCGCTCCCGCCACCGCACAGGCGGCTCCAAGCCCCTCGGCCGAGCAGACCGATGAGGCCGAGGAAGACGGAGGTGACGAGTGAGCGATCAGAACACGAGCATGGCCCTGCTCAAGGAGGTTCGTGAGCGGACCGGAGCCGGGGTTGTTGATTGTAAAAAAGCCCTGAATGAGAGCGGTGGCGATATTGACAAGGCGATCACATTTTTGCGTGAAAAGGGGCTTGCCGCAGCCGCCAAGCGGGCCGGCCGGGCTGCGGCCCAGGGGATTGTCGGCTCATATATCCACGCTGGCGGCAAGATCGGGGTGTTGGTCGAGGTCAACTGCGAAACCGATTTTGTGGCTCGTACCGAGGAGTTTCAGCGGTTGGTCAAAGACCTCGGCATGCAGATTGCCGCCGCTCAGCCGCGCTATGTCCGGCGCGACGATATCCCGGCCGAGGAGGTGGAAAAAGAGCGGGCGATCTACCGCACCCAGACGCTGGCCGAGGGCAAACCCGAGAAGGTCATTGATCGTATTGTCGATGGACGCCTGGAGAAGTACTACGGAGAGAACTGCCTCCTCGATCAGAGCTTTATCCGCGATACGGCAAAGACGGTCGAACAGCTGGTCAAGGAGATGGTTGCCCGCACCGGAGAAAATATTGTCGTTCGCCGCTTTTCCCGCTTCCAGATTGGCGAGGCCGGGGAAGCCGCCGACTAGCGTGGAGCGAACCAGCCACGCCCGGCCGGGATCATGACTGCCGATTCCTCTCCGATCCCCTACAAACGGGTGTTACTGAAAATCGGCGGCGAAGCGCTGGCCGGCGACGGCGGGTATGGGATCGACGAGGCGGTCTTGTCGCGGATGGCCAACGAGGTCAGGGAGGTCCACGACCTCGGCTGTGAAATCGCGCTGGTGATCGGCGGCGGTAATATCTTTCGGGGCCTGGCCGCCAGCGCCCGCGGCATGGCCCGGGCCACGGCCGACTACATGGGCATGCTGGCCACCCTGATCAATAGCCTGGCCATGCAGGAGGCGCTGGAAACGGTCGAGGTCCAGACCCGGGTGATGTCGGCCCTGAGCGTGTCGCAGGTGGCTGAGCCGTATATCCGGCGGCGGGCGACCCGTCATCTGGAAAAGGGGCGGGTGGTGATTTTTGCGGCAGGAACCGGCAATCCATATTTCACGACGGATACGGCGGCGAGTTTGCGGGCCATGGAGATCGGGGCGCAGATTATTTTCAAGGCCACCAAGGTTGACGGCATCTACGATGCCGACCCGGTCCACGTCGCCGACGCCAAGCGCTATCACGAGGTCAGTTATATCGAGGTCTTGCAAAAAAACCTCAAAGTCATGGATTCGACCGCGATTTCTCTGTGTATGGACAACCGCCTGCCGATTCTGGTGTTCAGCATGCTGGAGACGGGCAATATCAAGCGAGCTGTGCTCGGAGAGCAGGTCGGAACCCTGGTCCATGGAGGGGCAGTATGAATGCGCAACTACTGAACGAGCTGAAGAAAGAGGCCGACCATACCATTGAGTCTCTCAATAAAGAATTTCTCAAGGTGCGCACCGGCCGAGCCTCAGTGGCTCTCATTGAGGGGGTGATGGTTGACTGCTATGGAGCCCCGACGCCTCTGAACCAAGTGGCCGCCCTGTCGGCACCCGAACCCCGTCTGCTGCTGGCCCAGCCCTACGACCAGCATATCATCGGCGATATCGAAAAGGCGATCTATAAAGCCGACCTCGGGCTGACTCCGGTCAACGACGGCAAGGTCATCCGGGTGCCGCTGCCCGAGTTGACCGAGGAGCGCCGCAAGGAACTCGTGCGCCATATTCGGAAAATGGCCGAGGACTATCGGGTGTCGATGCGCAATCATCGCCGCAGCATCAACGACCGGGTCAAAAAAATGCAGAAGAACAAAGAAATGTCTGAGGATGAGGCACGGGCCACGCAAGACCAGATCCAGAAAATGACCAACGAGTCGATCGACAAGATTGGGCAGATCCTGCGGGTCAAGGAGGAGGATTTGCTGTCGGTATAAAGCCGGGAAAGCGCGCCGCCGAGCGGCGGGCCGTACCTGGTGGGGGCGCGAGTGACGCAACAGAACCGACCGATGCAAAACGGCAGTCTTCAGCTCAGGCTGGCCGGTGAGAGGCCGGCTGGACCGGAGCCGGCCCAGCAGGAGCTGCAGCACCTGCGGCTGGACCGGCTGCCTCGACACGTCGCCATCATCATGGACGGCAACGGCCGCTGGGCGCAGCAGCGTGGTTTGCCCCGGACCGAAGGCCACAAACGGGCCAAAGAAACCGTCCGTACAATCGTCGAAACCAGCCGCGAACTCGGCCTCTCGTATCTGACCCTGTACGCCTTCTCGTCAGAAAACTGGCAGCGCCCCAGCGCTGAAATCCGCGTCCTGATGAGCCTCTTTCGTCGTTATTTGCGCAGTGAACTCGACCGTCTGATGGACTACAATATCAGGCTGCTGGCCCTCGGCGATCTGGCCCGCCTGCCCGGGGCGGTCCGCTCGGCTTTTGACGAGGCGATTTTTGCGACGCGACACAACACCGGGCTGACCGTGGTCCTGGCGGTCAGCTATGGGGCGCGTGAAGAGATTGTCGCTGCGGTCCGGACCCTGGCCCGAGCTGCGCAGGAGGGCCGCCTGCGGCCTGAGGAGATCGACGAGCGGAGTGTGGCCCGGCATTTGTGGACGGCGGATATCCCCGATCCCGATTTCCTGATTCGGACCGGAAAAGAGATGCGGATCAGCAATTTTCTGCTGTGGCAGCTGGCCTATACCGAGTTGTACGTGACGGATACCCTGTGGCCGGACTTTGACCGTGAGCATTTTTTCCGCTCCCTGCTCGAATATCAGCGTCGCCAGCGGCGTTTTGGACGAACCGCCGAACAGCAGACCCTGAAAGGTCTCCGGCGGGCGGTAGGCTAGGCGCAGGTGTGCTCCGCGACCGACTCTTGACCGCAGCCCTTGCCCTGCCGCTCCTCGTCGTTTGCATCTGCTGCGCCCCGGTCTGGGTCTTCTCCGCGACCGTCTTTCTGCTGACCTGTCTCGGGCTGTACGAATTCTTTTCGCTGACACGGGATCACAATCCGCTTCCCTGCGGTCTGGGACTTGGCTGGGGCGGCGGCTTGGCGGCAGCCATGTGTGTCGGGCCCGGAGCGCTGGTCGGTGCGGTGTTGATCGCCGGATTTTTTCTCACCTTTGCCTGCGCTTTGCGCACGCCTCAGCCCGACAGGGGGCTGGCTGGAGTCAGTCTGACCCTGTTGGGGGTTGTGTACGTCGGTTTTTTGCTGCCCCACCTCGTCTGGGTCCGGCAGCTCCCGGACGGTGTCGGCTGGGTGTTTTTCCTGCTGCTGGTTGCTATGCTGGGCGATACCGGCGGCTATGCCGTTGGGCGGCTGTGGGGCACCCGTAAGCTCATTCCTCACATCAGTCCCGGCAAAACCCTTGAGGGCAGTGGGGGGGCGCTGCTCGGCAGTCTGGGGGCGGCCTGGATTGGCTGGGTGTGGTTGCTGCCGGAGCGGAGCTGGCCTGAGTTGAGCGTGCTGGCGGCCGTCCTGGCGGTCATGGCCCAGATTGGGGATCTGTGCGAATCGGCGGTCAAGCGGGCGTGCGGGGCAAAGGATTCGGGCCGGCTGTTCCCCGGCCATGGTGGTCTGCTGGACCGGGCCGATAGTTTGCTTTTCCCGGCCGCCTTTATCTATTACTATGGTGCCCTGTGAGCCCAACTCGTGACTTGCGATGAGGAAGCCTCATGGATCTGTCAACTCTGGATGTGATTTGGAAAGTCGTCCTGGTCTTTGGCCTGATTGTGTTCGTCCACGAACTCGGCCATTTCAGCCTGGCCAAGCTGGTCGGCGTTGGCGTCGAGCGGTTCTCGCTCGGCTTTGGACCCAAGCTCGTCGGACGCACGATTGGTGAGACGGAATACCTGATCAGTGCCGTGCCGCTGGGCGGCTATGTCAAGATGGTCGGCGAAGAAACGGGCGAGGAAATCGCCCCGGAAGATCTCCCGCGCTCCTTTCCCCATCAGTCGTTGCTGAGTCGTTTCCTGATCGTCGCCGCCGGGCCGTGCGCCAATATTGTGACTGCCTTTGTCCTGTTTGGCCTGGCCTTTGCCAGCTTTGGCATTCCAGTTGCGGTAGACGAGGCCAGGGTCGGCGGAATCGTACCCGACTCGCCAGCCCAGCAGGCCGGGCTGCAGCCCGGGGACGAGATTATGAGCATTGCGGGCAGCCGGGTACACACCTGGGAGGAAATGGCCGAACACAT